>DRQL01000222.1 GCA_011371465.1 Gammaproteobacteria bacterium
GCCCATCTTATTAATTATACTGGTTTTTTTACCATTCTCCGTCAACCGCCGTAATTCTACCCGGTATACCCGTACTCACCTTACGCCTGGCTGTCCGACTTCGACATAACGATGCAAAAGCTTCGAAACCGGGATACGAGAGGAAACAAAAACCAGTGGATATGCCTCTGCAAGGCACTGCGTCTGATACATCCCTGCAAGCACCGGCCACGTCCGTGTCGCCACCCGCCAGACAGAGGCATAACCGCTGATTTCTGCATCCAGAAAAGCCCCTGCCCGGGTGGTGGAGAACCAGCCAGGCAGAGGCAAGGGTGGATTCCTTATTTACCGCCTTTGGGTTCCGCCACCGTCATCCGGGTGCGATTCTGCTCGACCGTTTTAGCGCCGATACCATCCACCAGCGCCAGGTCATCGACCTGTTTAAAGGGTCCGTGCTGCTGGCGGTAGCGGACAATCGCCATCGCCTTCTGCGGACCCACCCCCACCAGGTCTTCCACCAGCGCATCGGAATCGGCGGTATTGATATTGAGCACCGCCTCTGACATGGCCGCCAATGGCATGCACAGCAGCCAGACAGCGAATAAATTACGTAACCGTTTCATAACATCCTCCTTGATAGTATCCACAGAGTACAGAAGTTGCCCGACCTTCCCTTTCAGGACCGTCGGCCGCAGGGATGCGGCCGTCGAGCGTACAGGGACAAGGTGAGACCGTCCCAACGGTCGAGAAGGTGCCCTGGGGCACGTATTTACAGCGCGTCCTGAAAGGGAAGGTCGGGCAACTTCTGTACGCCCTGACGTACAACCGGATTCAATCCATTCACCCGGCAGCAGTTCCAGCTATACACCGGAACAAAACGCATCATAGCGTTGTGTCAAGACGTCGAATATAGCGATTTTCTGATTCTGAGGTAGGATATTTCTTACAACATGGCTGTCCCGTTAACCGGCCGTTCATGCGGTTGAAACGTAAACAGCACATACGTTTTGAGCGGAATGGAACAACCCGGACATGGCATCGCTCTCGCTGGATCAAGACACGCAACAGCTGCCATCCCTGGCCGCTCGACTGCCGCATCCCTGCGGCAGACGGTCTTGATCCAGCGAGAGCGATACCATGTCCTCACCTGTGTGCTCGCTTCTTACAGGTAACGGGACAGCAATGTGCTTACAATTACCGTACAGCGTCAGGTCACCGTGACCAGTTCCCGGTTGATCGACGCCAACACACCGGCCGGATCCTCAGACTGGGTAATCGGCCGCCCCATCACCAGATAATCCGACCCCTGCCGGATCGCCTCTGCCGGGGTCAACACACGCGCCTGGTCATCCAGCGCAGCGCCCTGCGGCCGAATACCCGGCGTCACCAGCGTAAAGCCGCTGCCCGACTGCGCACGCAGCATGGCCGCTTCACGCGCCGAACATACCACCCCGTCCAGGCCGGCATCCCTCGCCAGTCCCGCAAGCCGCCGCACCTGCGCCTCCGCACCGTCCCTGATCCCCAGCTCCTCCAGGTCCCGGTCCGCCATGCTGGTGAGCACCGTCACCGCAATCAGCAGGGGTCGCTGTGGACCACAACCCTCCAGCGCCTCACGAGCCGCAGACATCATCCGGCTGCCGCCCGAAGCGTGCACGTTGATCATCCACACACCCAGCGCAGCCGCCGCCTCACAGGCTCTTGCCACCGTATTGGGAATGTCGTGGAACTTGAGGTCCAGGAACACATCGTGGCCCTGTTCAACCAGCGCCTTCACCAGCCCGGGGCCTTCCCGGGTAAACAGTTCCTTGCCGACCTTCAACCGGCAACTGCCTGGCCGCAGGCGACGGACAAATTCCGTGGCCGTCTGTCCGTCCGGAAAATCAAGTGCCACAATGACGCGCGGGTCTGCACTGCGCTTGCCGTTCATTCCGAGTTCCCTGCCTTGATGGGCTTGACGCTGCTCCAGCCCTGGCACCCGGGACACTGCCAGAACAGCTTGCGGCTGGTGAACCCGCATTGATCGCAACGGTACCGCGCCTGTTGCACCGACGACTTCTGCACCGGCCGATGGACCAGGTGTTTCTGGAAAAAAACCAGGTAGCGATGCCGGGCCACGAGTGCATTGAGGTACTCCTCCCAGCCCTGCGGATCGTTCTCCTGCGTGTAGCAGGCCTGGATGGCGCCCATGACTTCCGGCAACAGGTCGGCATTCTGGGTTTCCACCTGCTGGTAGGTCGTAATGGCTGCGCGGAAATCCCCGCGCGTCTGCAACACCCGTCCCCTGATCAGGGTGGCGCGCACGCAATCCGGGTCTTCGCGCTGCGCGTGTTCGGCTTCCGCCAGCGCCCGGTCGAAATCCTGCTGGTCCAGCGCGACTTCACCCCGCTCGCAATGGTACTGGGCCAGGCGCAAGCGCCATTGCGCGGAATCCAGCCCGACCAGCCGCCGCCCGACCTCCAGGGCCTTCCCCCATTCCTTTTCCTGCTGGTAAAGCTCGACCAGGTGCTGGCAGGCTTCTTTCTCGTATTCACAACGCGACAGCAGCTGCCGGAACAACTGCTCGGCGCGGTCCAGCAAACCGGCCTTGAGAAAATCACGACCCAGCTCCAGCGTTGCCTGGGCATGCAGCGCGGCACTCAGGTTGCTGCGCGCGGAGATGTTCTGGTGTACCCGAATAGCGCGGTCCACCTCACCACGGCGCCTGAACAGGCTGCCCAGCGCCAGGTGCAACTCGACGGTATCCGGGTCGACCTCCACCATCTGGATGAGCACTTCGGTCGCCTTGTCGGGCTCCTCATTGAGCAGGTGGTTGAGCCCGCGCCCGTAGGCCGAGTTGAGCCGGGCACGCGCGCTGGTCTTGTGTTTTTGCTGGCTGTACTGTGCCATCCACCAGCCTGATGCGGCGGCGACCGGCAGCAAAAGCCAGAGAAGTATTTCCATCAGGGCAGGAGACGAACCTGGTCGGCATCCTTGCGCGCGGTACGCAGTTGCCGGCGCAAACGACCGGCCTGCTGTTTCAGCCGGATCACGCTGCCCAGGCTGGCGAGCATGCCGATCACCGCCCCGATCGCCACGGCGACGACCACGATCAGGGACAGCGGGATATCACGCGTGCCGAAATAGTAGTTCAGCGTCACGGGTTGCGAATTCAACATGGCGAAGGACAAACCCACCACCACCAGCACTATCACGAAAACAAAAGCCAACAGGCGTCCCATTACCGCCCCTCATGCGTAAACCGGAAGCCCTGATTATCTGTGCTTTGGCGGTTGGCGGCAAACGCCCGGGCAAAAAAAAGAGGCTGATTCTGAAATCAGCCTCTTCAAGGGTATATCAAACGTTGCGGAATTCCCTGGCAGCAGACGCCTGACCGCGCATTCGCGCCGAAAGCCGGCGCTCCTGCAGTATCTATTCAGAACAGGCTGCCACCCTCGCCGGCGGAAGCCGTGGTGTTCTCTTCGGACACCGGGGCCGGTGGTTCGGCGGGTGCATCCTTGCGGGCGAAGATATTCACCCGTTCGCGCAATTCCTTGCCGGGTTTGAAGTGGGGTACGTATTTGGCCGCCAGGGCCACGGCGTCGCCGGTTTTGGGGTTGCGTCCCATGCGGGGCGGCCGGTAATGCAGCGAAAAGCTGCCAAAACCGCGGATCTCGATGCGATTACCCGTTGCCAGCGACTGACTCATCTGTTCGATCAGACTTTTGACCGCCAGTTCCACGTCCTTATGGTTCAAATGACTGTGTTTAGCCGCGAGTACTTCAATTAGCTCTGACTTCGTCATAATTCCTGTCCCCGTTGGTTGCGGACGGCCGACCGGCCGTCCTTGCACCCCTGTTCCCAAGCATAGACCAATGTTATTGATTAGTCTCCACTATTTTCGAGTTGTTCCTTCAACACATCACCCAGTTTGGCGCCGGTCGCGGTCGCACCGCGGGAGTAATCCTTGACCGCTGCCGCTTCCTCATCGTTGTCCTTGGCCTTGATGGACAGTGCGATGGCCCGGGTTTTACGGTCCATACCCACGTACTTGGCCTCGATTTCCTGGCCCACGCTCAGCACGGTACGGGCATCCTCGACCCGGTCCCGGGCCAGCTCGGAAGCACGCAGGATGCCTTCC
>DRQL01000223.1 GCA_011371465.1 Gammaproteobacteria bacterium
CAGCGTATCGACCGCCTCGATGGCCGAGTGGTCCATCACACGCGAGTGCCGGAAATCAATAATAACGTCGTCCGGATCCTCTTTACAGTTAAAAAGATCCTGGAAGTTGCGCACCGAGGCGAAAAACAGCAGGCCGTGCAGCTCGTAGACTTTCGAGCCCTTTGCGTCGATAAAGGATTCCACCCGCAGGTGCTTGGCGTGCTCCCAGGCAAACACCAGCGCCGACACGATCACACCGACCACCACGGCAATGGCCAGGTCACTCACCACGGTGACCCCCGATACCAGCACCAGCACGAACGCGTCGCTGGGCGGGATCTTGCGGAAAATGCGCAGGCTCGACCACTCGAAGGTAGCGATCACCACCATGAACATCACACCGGTCAGCGCCGCCAGCGGGATCATCTCGATCAGGTCGGAAGCCGCCAGGATGAACAGCAGCAGGAACAGCGCGGCACTGACCCCGGACAACCGTCCGCGTCCCCCGGAATTGATGTTGATCATGCTCTGCCCGATCATGGCGCAGCCGCCCATGCCACCGAACAGGCCGGTGACACTGTTGGCCACGCCCTGGCCGATGCATTCCCGGTTACCCTGGCCGCGGGTTTCCGTCAGCTCGTCGATCAGGCTGAGGGTCAGCAGCGATTCGATCAGGCCGACGGCGGCAAGAATAATGGAATACGGCAGGATGATGCGCAGGGTTTCCAGGTTGAACGGCACCAGGGGCAGGTGAAAGGTCGGCAGGCCACCGGCGATGGAGGCCATGTCGCCGACGGTACGGCTTTCCAGCCCGAAAAAGTACACCAGCAGGCTAATGGTCACGATGCCGACCAGCGCTGACGGCACCGCTTTGGTCAGTTTCGGCAACAGGTGAATGATGGCCATGGTCAGCGCCACCAGCCCCAGCATGAGCCACAGCGCGCGGCCCTGCATCCACTGCAGGTTGCCGGCGCCATCCTCGACCTGGAAGTTGTTGAGCTGGGCCAGGAAGATGACGATGGCCAGACCGTTGACAAACCCCAGCATCACCGGGTACGGCACGATGCGTATGAACTTGCCGAGTTTCAACAGGCCGACCGTGACCTGGATGACCCCCATCAGCACCACGGCGGCAAACAGGTACTCGACACCGTGCTCAGCCACCAGGCTCACCATTACCACCGCCAGCGCACCGGTCGCGCCGGAAATCATGCCCGGCCGGCCGCCGATGAGTGTCGTGATCAGGCCGACCAGGAAAGCTGCATACAGTCCGACCAGCGGCTCTACACCGGCCACAAAGGCAAAGGCCACCGCTTCGGGCACCAGCGCCAGGGCTACGGTCAGACCGGACAGAATGTCGTTTTTCGGGCAGCCCCTTTCGGTGCACTCAAAGTTGAACAGCATGGAAACCCTCGCCCGGAAACCGTTGCGGCGTGAAAAAACGAAGCATATTAGCATATTATTTATAACTTAATATATGCAGTCCCCCGGAATGGCGGTTCCACCCGCTTTATTTTTAAAACTTTCAGCCACTTGTCCAGCAGCCGCCGGACTGGCCAGGCACCGGCAGTGCCGGTATCATCCCGGGTCAATCCAGCCCATCCGCCACGAAGGATCCGGACATGCCGCCAGTAACCAGCCCCCGATTGATTGCCCTTTCCTGCGTCGTTGCACTCACCGCCGCCGGTTGCGCCTCGTCGGGCGGAGAGAGCCGCGACAGCCTGGACAGTACCATCGCCATCAACTACGGGACCGTGACCACCGTGACCCCGGTAAAGCTCCAGTCGGACGCCACTCGTAACGCCACCGTCGGCGGACTGGTCGGACTGTTGAGCCAGGCCCGTGGCAGCGGCACGGAACGGCTGATCGGCGCCGCCATTGGCGCCGCGGTAGGCGGTCTGGCCACCAGGGCGGCCGAAGGCGATAACATGGCCAATTCCTTTGTGATCGAACTGACCCGCGGTGGCACGGTCAAGGTGGTGACGGAACAGCAGAACATTGCCGTCGGGGATTGCGTTGCCGTGGAAACCGATCGCCACACCAACCTGCGTCGTGTATCGCCGGTCCAGTGCAGCACGCCCCGCCAGGCGCATCCCACCATCGACCCGCAGATTTCACAAAATGAACAAAGCGAGGCCAATGCCTGCCACCAGGCCAAGGAAGAACTGCTGAAAGCGAAAACCGAAGCCGACATCAACGCTCTGACCCGCAAGGTACAGGTCATCTGCGACCACTAGCAGGCTCGACACTCGCTGCTGCAGCAACCACCGGAGGCGCGGGCTACTGCTTGAGCCGATACCCCGTTTTGAACATCCACCAGACTACCAGCAGGCAGGCCGTCAGGAACGTCATCACCATGAGCAGGCTCAGGCCCACGCTCACATCGGACACTTCGAAAAAACTCCAGCGGAACCCGCTGATCAGGTAGACCACCGGGTTGAACAGCGTCACGGTCTGCCAGGCGGGCGGCAGCATATGGATCGAATAGAAACTGCCCCCCAGGAACACCAGCGGCGTGATGACCAGCAGCGGGATGAGCTGCAGTTTTTCAAAATTGTCTGCCCACAGTCCGATGATGAAACCGAACAGGCTGAAGGAAATACAGGTCAGCACCAGGAAAGCAGCCATCCATACCGGGTGCATGATTTCCAGCGGCACAAAAAACCCCGCTGTCACCAGGATGATCACGCCGATGATCAGGGACTTGGTCGCGGCGGCGCCCACGTATCCCAGCAGGATCTCGAACGAAGAGATGGGCGCCGACAGGATCTCGTAGATGGTCCCGGTAAAACGGGGGAAAAAGATGCCGAAGGAGGCGTTGGAAATGCTCTGGGTCAGCAACGCCAGCATCACCAGTCCGGGCACGATGAAGGCCCCGTAGGAGACACCCTGCACCTGCTCGATGCGCC
>DRQL01000224.1 GCA_011371465.1 Gammaproteobacteria bacterium
CCCGCCTTGACAAAACCGGCCCTGCTGTACACTATCGCTACCCTTGACAATGACCCGTGCCAGATCAGCCGACCAGGCAAGATTCAGTTGATATCCGGGTACGGGTTCCCGGTGGGCATAAACCACAACAACATCCCGACCGGGCGTCCGGCCAGGGCTTCATGGCCAGGCAACGCGGGGATACCCGCAAACAGGAATGTATATAGTTATGTACCGGACCGCACAATAGCCTGAGTTGGTCAGCAGCTTGCCCGCAAGCCAATGAATACAGACAAGAAAGGCTCTAAAATACTCGGAGGAGGTAATTTCAATGTCACGTAATACAAGCGCCATTCAGGCTCCCGTCTCTATCGGCATCAGGAAAACAGCTCTGGCTACCTCGATTTCCCTGCTGCTGGGTGGTTTGTCCGCACCATCCGTACTGGCTGCGCTGCCCACCGGCGCGACGCTGGACTTCACCCTGGGCACAGCGCAGGTTACTGCCTGTACCTATGGCACCACCCCGCCCTGTAACAACAAGGCCTACAACCTCACCGATATCGTCGGTTCATACTTTAGTATGGACCAGGACGGCACACCGGGCGCGGCGCCAAATGAAAAAACCCCCATCGAGTCCAACAACGGTCTCGTGATCGGCTCCACCCAGATCGCCAGCGGCAGCCATTCCGGCTCACCGAACGGGTCAGAGTCACCGGATATCGACAAGCCTTGGGACTTCTTCGGTAACACCGGCATGCACCAGACCACCGCCAACACGACTGTCGCCACCGAAACCGGTAGTACCGTAACGCTGAATCTGCCCTGGTCTGTCAACTGGAACGGCCTCCCGGACATCCCCATGATCGAGACCGGCACGCCACCGACCATAACCTGCGACACGACCACCTGTTCGGACGGCAGCAACTACTCCCTCGACGCCACCTACCAGGTGGCCGGGGCAGGATTTACGAACGTTTCATATTCGCTGCACCTGGAAGGCAGCATCACCTTGCCGGGCTCGGTGCCGGTTGCGGTCGATGATCCCGCCACCACCATCATCGGCAACCCGCGCATCATCGATGTCACCGCCAACGACCGGACCGCGGCGACAGACCCGCTCGTGCCCGGGTCGGTGACCATCGATACCCCGGCCACCAACGGCACGGCAGCGGATAACCCGGACGATACCGTGACCTACACGCCGACCGGGAGTTTTACCGGCCAGGATACCTTCGTGTATACCGTTTCGAACTCCGCCGGCGCGTCACGCACACCGACCAGCACACCACCCGGCATGGCTGGCGAACAGGGCCTGGTCACCATCGACGTACAGACCAACGTGGCGCCGGTCGCCGCCGACGACACGGTAGCCACCAACCCGATAGCGCTGGACCAGGGCGGCGGCTCGCTTACGATCAACGTGCTGGCCAATGACAGCGACGCAAACAATGCATCGGGACTGCCTGGCGGCATCGATGTTACCTCGGTAAAGCCGACCGTCACCGACGCACAGGGCAATATCGGCACCTGCGTCGGTAATGACGACGGCACCATCACCTACACCCAGTCGCCACCCTCGGTAGCCACAACAGATACCTGCACCTATACAGTATCGGATCTCGATAGTTCATCCGCACCGCTAACCTCCAACGTTGCAACAGTAACCATCGACGTTCAGAACCTTTCTTCTGACTGGCCGACCGTTCTGCCTTCCGGAGTCATCCCGATACTGAGCTTTGCACCCGGGGAATACACTCAATTTGACGGGTCGGGTAAACCCGATCAGGGCGTCAAGCCGAAAAACTCATGGTTCAGCATGCAAGTGTCGGCCGTCCAGCTTATATACACGGCCATCGAACCTGGACCGGACGGCGGATTTATTGTTGGTTTCGACCAACCGGCCAGTGGCTCTCACCAGGGCGAACCCGACCCTGAATCAGGCACCGAATTGCCGGGCTTTACCGCACCCTGGCGGTTCTTCTCCAACACCGGCTTTGACCTGACACGGAATGGCGGCATCTCCGGGCTGGATGGTGGCTTCCTGGACTTCAGAACCAAGTACTACGTCACCTGGAACGGGATCCCCCTGATCAACCTGGGTGGCAGTTCACAGTTCCCGGAGGACCTCGGCTTTGCCACCATCACCTGCAGCGACAAGCCCTGCAAAGACGGATCTACCTTCGTGCTGGATTACGCGGCGCATGTCGAGGACTTGCCAGGCGCCGCATCCGGCTTCAATGCAGTCCCTTATCAACTGCACCTGGAAGGTGGCAAGGTCACGTTCCTGGATGGCGGCCTGCAAACCAGCAGTGGCACAATAGACAGCGAAACCCGGGTCGCAGCCAGCGAGACCACGCCTGACGAAGGCGTAGATATACAGTGCGTTGGCAGCTGTTTCGACTACACTATCAGCGGTGTCGCACCCGGCAGTCAGGTTGATATCGTTCTGCCCCTCAGTGGTGGTGTTCCCAACCGGGCGGTCTGGCGAATACTCGACAACGGCACCTGGCGTGATTTTGACACCACGGCAGACAGTATCAAAACCGCCCCCTTCATTTCGGGTGGTTCGGGCATGGTATGCCCGGGACCGGGTGCTGCAGCCTATATCGCCCTTGATAACGCAACCAACGCGAACGTGGGACACCAGTGCGTCCAGCTTTCGATTACGGACGATGGCGTGAATGACCTGAACAAGACTCCCGGCATCATTCAGGATCCAAGCGGTTTTGGCGCCAGCGCAGTCAAATTTGTAGACAACCGCAGCAGCGATACCAGCGGCTGCAGCATCGCCGCCACGCCGGTCGAGCCGGGTAAACGCGCGGACTGGTGGCTGCTGGCCGGGTTCCTCGGCTGGCTGGGCTGGAACCGGGGCAGGCGCGCACAGCGCTAGGCCGGGTGGAATCCCTGTAGAACAAAAGGGCGCGGTCAGCGATGGCTGCGCCCTTTTTCCTGCCGGGCATGAATATGCAGCAAGTTCACCCTTGCAAGCGGGTGGCCGGGCAGGCATATTTCCCGCGCCCGGGGGTGCTGGAGACCCGTTGTAAATTAGGCGCCGCTAATAGAAAACATTCCAAAGACAGCAGCTTGACAAACACTGCTTTGGTCGTCACCATCTTGCGGCAGTTTTGAATCAAAAAAACCGGATTTTCGTGAGAGGCCAGCCCGTTGCGCGTTTTACGCTGACAGTCGGACGCCGGCCCCACCGGCCACATAAATGAAAATGGAGGAGACGCCTATCATGGCCCGAACAAGACAACTGCTGGCGTGTGCGCTGGTAGCTAGCGTTGCAGCTGTGCCTTCCTTGTCCTATGCCACCAACGGCATGTTCCTGATAGGGTACGGCACCAAGTCGCGCGGTATGGGCGGCGTTGCCATTGCAACCCCGCAGGACGCCATTGCCGGCGCCGTCAACCCGGCATCCATCGGTTTCATGAAAGACCGCGTAGACGTCGGCGGCGACTTCTTCGTGCCCAGGGCCAAGGCCAGGCTGGGTGAAGGCAGCGAAAAGCTCTCCTACAAGAGCAGCGCCAACCGCTTCGTCATGCCGGCCATGGGCGGCGCCTACAAGTTCAACCGCAAAATCTCGGTCGGTTTCTCTGCCATACCGGCCGGCGGCGGCGGCAGCCGCTACAACATGAACCTGTACAACAACATCACCGGCTCCAATGTAAACGATACGCTCGGCGTCAACCTGATGATCATGCAGATGAACCCGACCGCATCCTACCGGCTCAACAAACAGAACCGTATCGGCGCCTCGCTGGTCATGAGCATCCAGACCTTCCGCGCCTTCGGCCTGGACTACTTCTCGACCTTCACCTCCATCTTCAACGATACCGGCCAGTTCCCGGAAAACCTGACCAACAACGGTAACGACTGGGCCTACGGCGCCGGTGTACGGCTGGGCTGGATGGGCCGCTTTTTCAAGGAGCGCCTGTCGCTGGGCGCGACCTACACCTCACGCGTATACATGACCAAGTTCGACAAGTACAAGGATCTGTTTGCCGAACAGGGCAGCCTGGACACCCCGGAGAATTTCGGGGTCGGATTTGGCTTCAAGATCACACCGAAACTGTTGATCGGCGCCGACGTTACGCGCACCCTGTATTCGAAAGTGCGCTCCATCGGTAACGCCAGCGCCACCACCACCGGCAACGGTTTCCCGGACAGCCCGGAAGAAAACTCCCTGGGCGCCGATGGCGGCCTCGGTTTTGGCTGGGATGACCAGACGGTATACAAGGTAGGCCTTGCCTGGGAGTACAGCCCGAAATGGACCTACCGCGCCGGCTGGAACTACGGCAAGAGCCCAATCGATGAGAAGAACGGTGAAGTGCTGTTCAACATCGTGGCCCCGGCAACAACCCAGAACCACATGACACTGGGCGCCACCTACGCACCCAATCCGAAAATGGAATGGAGCTTCTCCTACGTCCATGCCTTCAAGTATGAGCAGGAAGGCCCGACCCTGATCGGCGATACGGGCAAGATCCAGATGTACCAGGATTCGGTAGGCGTCAGCTTCGGATTTAAGCTCTAGGCAACACCCCGCCGCAAGGCGACATGGTCGAGCGGCACTCATCCCTGGATAGTGCCGCTTTTTTGTGGCTTGACCGTCCAGGGGCTGTTTGCTTCAATGTTCAGCTGCGTACAGGTGTCCGTGACAGACTGACCCGCTCCCACCACCCTGACAAGGCGAATGAACTTTTTGCGTTATTTTCCATCTGAGGCATCCATGTTGAAGGCACTGAAATTGCTTGGCACCCTACTCTCGCTGACTATCCTGTTCGCGGGCCCACTCGCACTGGCAGCAGAAACCGATAACAGCGTGATGGGCAGCTACCCGATACAGCCGGGCGACCAGCTGGCCGTTTCCGTATGGAAGGAAGACGAAATGTCCCAGCAGGTTACAGTGCGCCCGGACGGCTTTATCACCATTCCACTGGTGGGTGAAATCCGAGCCGCAGGGGATACAATCGAAACCCTGCGCCAGCAAATCACCGAGCGACTGAACAAATTCATACCGGACCCCGTGGTTACGGTTTCCGTCCTGAACCTCTCGGGTAATACCGTGTACGTCCTGGGGCATGTCAACCGACCGGGGGTCTTCCCCATGGTACGCAATATCGATGTCATGCAGGCCTTGAGTATGGCGGGCGGCACCTCAACCTATGCAGCCCTTAATAAAATCAAGGTGTTACGTCGAGAAAATGGCAAACTGACTGCGATCCCCTTCGAGTACGGGGACGTCGAAAAGGGCAAACACCTGGAACAGAATATACTCCTGAAGGCGGGGGACGTAGTCGTAGTACCTTAGGCCGCCTTCCCGACCAGCCTGCACTCGTCTGCCTCCCCTGCAAAATTTGCTAAAGGCTCAGCCAGGCGGGCCGCTTCTTTGATTTCAAATACAAGCGCTTAAAGGACACAAGCATTGTGTGGAGTTCTGTTCGCAAACTACTTATCTTGCCACTTCTCAGCACCGGTTCCGCACACTCAGCCGAGTGGAAAATCGAGCCAGCCGTTGCGGTCCGGGCAGGCTACAACGACAACCTTCGGTTAAATATCGATGACGAAATATCAACAGTTGAGACTGCCTTAAGCCCCAGCACTGTATTCAGCGTGACAACCCCTGAATCAGGGCTAAGCGGTGGCCTGCTTTTTAACTTCAGGCGATTCGAAAAAGACAGCAATCTCGATGAAAATAACGTCACCTTTGACATGAATGCTTTCCACCGCATGGAACGCTCACAGGTCGGGCTGAATGCGAGCATCGTAAAAGACTCCACACTGGACAGCCAGCTTGAGGATACCGGGGTAGTATTCGACCGCGTAAGACGAGTACAAATAAGCGGAGGCCCGAACTGGACTTACGGTATCACGGAGCGTACACAGGCAAGTCTGGGATATGGCTATACAGACGTGCGCTACCTGAACGCAGATGAAACCGGTTTCACGGATTTCACAGCACACAATTTCCAGGCCGGACTGAGCCGGATCATCAGTGAACGCACTACGACCTCCATAACTCTGTTACATACCCGCAATGACAATGACAATGGCGTCAAGTCGAATACCACAAACCTGCAAGGTGGTTTATCCTACCAGTTCAGCGAAACGCTTTCGGCATCAATATCCGCGGGCGTACGCCGCACCGAGACGGACGCTTCCCGGAACACGCTGGTTCCAATCTTCGCAGGTGACACCATTATCGGATTTGTCCCCCTGGCTCAGGATGTATCCAACAGCAGTTCAGGTTACACCTTTAACGGAAACATGCGGAAAAAATTCCTGCGCGGCGAAACCGGATTGACTGCTTCCCGGAACATCAGTAATTCAACCAACGGGGTCCCGATCGAGGTTACCCGACTTGGCTGGAACAATGAATACCGCTTTACAGAACTGCTCAGTGCGTCGCTATCGGTCAGCCTTTACAGCAGCAAAACCGACAGCTCGGTTACATCCAGTTTGAATCGCGATTACTATGAAATCAGGCCGGGAGTAAGCTGGAGGTTGAGGGAATTCTGGGACATTTCAGCAAGTTACAACTACAAAAAGCAAACCTTCGACAATACCAGTGACGATGCGGTACAAAACGCCGCCTATTTGACGCTATCCTA
>DRQL01000225.1 GCA_011371465.1 Gammaproteobacteria bacterium
CACCGCTCGGGCGATGAGTATGAACGACTGCTGAAAGAACTTTCGGTATACCGTGCAGAACTGGACATGGCCCGCAAGGACCTGCAACAGGGGCAGGCAGACATGCAGGAAACGCGGGCGGCGCTCGAACAGGTGCAAACCGAGCATCGCCAGGATATCGATCTGCAAAACGCACTCAGTGAACGGCTGGCAGCCTCCACCGCCGAGAACGTGAGCCTCAAATCACGCGTCACACAGCTGGAAAGCGAGCTGGCGAACCTCACCGCATCCCTCGCTGAGCAACAACAAAAGAACGGACAACTTGCACAGGAACGTGACCAGTTGCAAAACACACTGGCCGGTCGCGACCAGCAGCTGACCAAACTGAAAGAAGAGTTACAGGCAAGTGCAGCGGAACTGCAGCAGGCCAGGTCCGGGATAGAAGACTCCCGACAGCAACTGGCCGCAAGCCAGGCACAGGTAAAAGACTACCAGGACCAGCTTGAGCAACTGAAGGCCGTAAAAGCATCCCTCGCGGAGCAGCAGCAAAAGAATACAACCCTTGCGAAGGAACAGAAACAGTTGCAGGACGCACTGGCAAAGCGTGATGAACAGCTGGCCGATCTCGAGAAAAAACTGCAAACGACCAGCGAGGAACTGCAGCAGGCGAACAGCTACCGGGAGCAGCTCGATGAGCTGAACACCATAGAGGCATCGCTCACGGAACAGCAACAGAAGAATGCCACGCTCGCGAAGGAACGGAAGCAGTTGCAAGCCGCACTCGCCAGTCGCGATGAAGAGCTGGCCAAACTCAGGGAGGCGCTGCAAACGGCCACGACTGAACTGCAGCAGGCGAAGTCCGGGATGGACGAATCCCGGCAACAGCTGGCTGCAAGCCAGGCGCAGGCCAGTCGTTACAAAACCCGGCTCGATGAACTGAACGCCAGGCTGGAAGAGCAGCAGCAGGCCATGCTGGAAGCTAAAAAACAGATGGCTGAAATCGTTTCTGCGCGTGACAGCCTGCGCGCAGACCTGACTGCTTCGACCGAAGAACTGACGCGGGTGCAGACCAGTCTGGAAAGCGCACTGGCGCAGGCCGAACAGCTTCGCCAGGCAGCAGCCGGCAACACGGCGCAGCCCACACCCGCTGCGGCTGTGGAAGTTGCAGCACTGGAAAGTCCGCTCCCGGTTGCAGCAGAAACGGAAACAGCACCGCAGAAAAGCGGGGCTGAGCAGCTGGCAACCACCGCAGGCGGCGCAGTAACGGATAGCGACGGGGATGGCGTTGCAGACGCCACGGATCTCTGCCCTGCCACGGCGCAAGGCGTTGCCGTGGGGCCGATCGGTTGTGCTGCCGGCGCCACCATCCCGCTGCAAGGCGTGAACTTTCGCTATAACTCGCATGAACTCACCGCCGGCGCGCGCCGCGTGCTGGACCGGGTAGCCGCCATTCTGGCCGATAACCCCGACATCCGGCTCGAGGTGGCCGGTCATACCGACTCGCAGGGTAACCCGGTCTACAACCAGTGGCTGTCCCAGCAAAGAGCACAGGCAGTCAGGGACTACCTGGTCAAACGCGGGCTGGACCGGAAGCGGATTACGGCGCGCGGCTACGGTGACCAGCAACCGGTAGCGGACAACACCACGGTGGCCGGCCTGGTGCAGAACCGGCGCGTGGAACTGCGCAGCCTGCCGTAACCGGCCTCCTGGCCGGGCTTCCCGGCCGCCCCTGTTTTTTTCGCAAGACCCCTACCCATTTGCGCGAAATTACTCTAGAATGATTTTCCAATAGCCTGAATTGGCTTGTTATTTCACCTGGTCACCCGCTATGCATCACACCATCAGACAGGTTATCAGTCTCTTTCTGGCCCTCGCGGGCCTGTCCACACTGTCACTGGCAACGGCTTCCACGGACCGCTTCGACGTATCCTACCTCTGGCACCGGGATGTCGGCAGTGTGCTGGAATACCGCGACCGCGTCGCCAGAGTGCTGGGGCCCGGCGTTTCCAAAGACCTCCGGGTGGTCGCCAAAGGCAAGCTGTACGGACTCATCTATGACCGGCGCAGTGACAGTAACCGGGCCGGCAAGCTGGCCCGCGCGCACACCCGCCTGTTGCGCTCGCGCGGCCTGGAAGCCGCGGCCCCGGTACCCTCCCGCAACTGGCACTTCGTCAGGGCCGGCAAAACCGAGCACAACGACAAACAGGCCGGCACGCGCCCTGTTCCGCGCAGCAGGATGTCCAGCGCCGAGCGCGCCCGCGAGATCCGCGACATCGGCACGGCCGTGGAAGACTACATCAAACGCCTGCGCCGGGAAGGCAAGATCGCGCCGGACGAACGCACCGGCTGGTCTGTGTTTGATTTCACCACGGGCGAAAAGCTGGTCACCATCAACGAGGACGTGCAGTTCCAGGCGGCCAGCCTGGTGAAGCCGTTTATTGCGGCCGCCTTTTTCCAGAAAGTAAAGGATGGCGATCTCATTTACGGGCCCAAAAGCCGCCGTCACATGGAAAAGATGATCCACCATTCCAACAATGCGTCCACCAACTGGGTCATGCGCCAGCTGGGCGGGCCGCAAAAGGTCGAGCGTATCCTGAAACAACGTTACCCGAAGATATTCCGTGACACGCGGCTGGTGGAGTTCATCCCGGCCAACGGGCGCAGCTACCGCAACAAGGCGTCCGTACACGATTACAGCCGCTTCCTGTATGCTCTCTGGAAAGACGGGATTACCGGTTCCCGCGAGATCAAACGCCTGATGGCCATGCCGGGTTCCGACCGGATCTACACCGGCGCCCGGGAAATACCGAAAGGTACCCGGGTCTATAACAAGACCGGCAGTACCGCGCGGGTCTGCGGTGACATGGGCATCCTCAGCGTCAGGGGCCGGGACGGCAAACGCTACCCCTACACCATCATCGGTATCATCGAGAAACAGCAGCGCAGTGAAAACTACACGGCCTGGATCCGCGCACGCAGTAACGTGATCCGCAACGTGTCCAACATTGTGTACAAGGGCATTGCCCGGCAACATAACCTGGAAACCGTGCTTTAGCAGGCCATACGGCACCTTCCCTCACATTGCTTAGAGGACGCCGGCCACGCAGGAGCGCCGGCCTTCGGCGCGATGATCAGGTTGGCTTTCGCGGTCAGGGGACCGCTCCTACAAGGGGGAGGGATCCGGCCTGATTGGTCAGATGTGTGAAACCAGTTTGGCAGCGGGCACGCTGGAGCGGATCGCTGTGGCAATCTCGTGGCGCACGCCGTGCACCGGCCGGATCGACACCCACAACAGGTTCAGCGCCAGGTTGAATTCCGCGAACACCACCACGCCACTGAAACGCGCCAGCACCCGATGCAACTCGCTGATGGTGCGCTGAATATGTTGATTGGGTTTCTTGCGCAGGCCCGGAATGATCACCATGAAATCCGATAACGGCTTGCCGTATTCGTCCACCGTCGGGGCGCGCTTGCGCAATGGCTCGGAAGCATCCTGGATCGTCAGTGTCGCGCGCAGGAAATTCATACCGGTAAATATAGCCCACCGC
>DRQL01000226.1 GCA_011371465.1 Gammaproteobacteria bacterium
GATTCAGAAAGCCGGGCAAGCTGCCGGCTGGTGAGCCCCAAAACAGAACTCTATTTCAGGTGTAGGAACTTATGACTGTAAAAACGCCAATCTATCTCGATTACTCCGCGACCACGCCGGTAGACCCGCGCGTTGCAGAAAAGATGTGCAGCTACCTGACGCCGGACGGCAAGTTCGGTAACCCGGCTTCGCGCTCCCACAGTTTTGGCTGGGAGGCCGACGAGGCGGTCGAGGAAGCACGCCGTAACGTGGCTGCACTGGTAAATGCCGATCCAAAAGAAATTATCTGGACCAGTGGTGCCACCGAGTCAGACAACCTGGCGATCAAGGGTGCGGCACATTTCTATGCCAAGAAGGGCAAGCACATCGTTACCGTCAAGACCGAACACAAGGCGGTGCTGGACAGTTGTCGCCAGCTGGAGCGCGAAGGTTATGAGGTCACCTACCTGGACCCGCAGACCAACGGTCTGCTGGACCTGGACAAGTTAAAGGCTGCGCTGCGTGAAGATACTACCCTGGTCAGCGTTATGCACGTGAATAACGAGATCGGTGTTATCCAGGATATTGCCGCTATTGGTGAAATCTGTCGCGAGCGCAAGATTGTGTTCCACGTGGATGCGGCACAGAGCGCCGGCAAGGTGGATATCGATCTGCAGAAAATGAAAGTGGATCTAATGTCCTTCTCGGCCCACAAGATTTACGGCCCCAAGGGCATGGGTGCCCTGTTTGTGCGTCGCAAACCCCGCGTACGTCTGGAAGCGCAGATGCACGGTGGTGGTCACGAACGCGGTATGCGTTCCGGGACCCTGCCGGTCCACCAGATTGTTGGTATGGGTGAAGCCTTCCGTATTGCGAAGGAAGAAATGGCCGCAGAAAATGCACACCTGGCCAGACTGCGTGACCGCCTCTACCAGGGCTTCCAGGATATCGAGGAAGTCTATGTCAACGGTGATATGGACCAGCGTATCCCGGGCAACCTCAATATCAGTTTCAACTTCGTGGAAGGTGAGAGCCTGATTATGGCGCTCAAGGACCTGGCGGTGTCGTCCGGGTCGGCCTGTACCAGCGCCAGCCTGGAACCGTCCTATGTGTTGCGTGCAATCGGTCGTAACGACGAACTGGCACACAGCTCCATTCGTTTTACAATCGGCCGTTTTACGACCGAAGAAGAAATCGATTACACCATCAAACTGGTGCATGAAAAGATCGGCAAGTTGCGTGACCTTTCGCCACTCTGGGAAATGTACAAGGATGGCATCGACCTGGATTCCGTCCAGTGGGCCGCGCACTGAGGAGTGATGCAACATGGCGATTACCCTGACAGAAGCTGCTGCGGAACGCGTCAAGATGTTTCTTGAACAGCGGGGCAAGGGCGTGGGCCTGCGCCTTGGCGTGCGTACCTCCGGTTGTTCCGGCATGGCCTACGTGCTGGAGTTCGTGGACGAGATCGAGGATACGGATACCGTGTTCGAGGATCATGGCGTAAAGGTTATCGTTGATCCCAAGAGCCTGCTGTATATCGACGGTACTGAACTCGATTTCGGCAAGGAAGGCCTCAACGAAGGTTTCAAATTCAACAACCCGAACGTCAAGGACGAATGCGGTTGTGGCGAAAGCTTCACCATCTAGCCTGGTGGCGGGGTATCTTCCATGTCGTCTGTGCTGACGCAGAATTTTTTCGAACTGTTCTCCCTGCCACCGCAGTATGCCCTGGACCGGGCCGCACTGGATGCGCACTACCGGGATTTACAACGCAGCGTGCATCCTGACCGGTTTGCCAGTGCCGGCGAGCAGGAACGTCGCATCGCCATGCAGCATGCGACACATATCAATGAAGGTTACCAGACGCTGAAAAGCCCGTTGAAGCGAGCCCGTTACCTGCTGGAGCTGCGCGGGCGTACGATGAACGACCAGCAGACCATGCAGGCCGATCCGGCTTTTCTCATGCAGCAGATGGAACTGCGTGAGCGGCTGGGGGAAATCCGTGCGGCGGATGATCCGCTGGATGCACTCGACGCACTGGCCAGAGAGATCGCCACCCTGTATAAAGCGCTGGAAAGCGAACTGGCACAGGTGCTCGATGCCGATGACGGCGATATCGAGCAGGCTGTTGCGCTGGTTCAGAAAATGCAGTTTTTTACCCGCCTGCAGAACGAGGTGCAGGAGCTGGAAGCTGATCTCGAAGACGAATTACTCTGACTTATGGCATTACTGACGATTTCCGAACCCGGCCAGTCGACTGCACCACACCAGCACCGGCTGGCGGCGGGTATCGACCTTGGCACCACCAACTCGCTGGTTGCCAGTGTACGGAATGGTGTGGCCGAAACATTGCCGGACGCCGAGGGTCGTCACCGCCTGCCTTCTGTCGTGCATTACCGTGAAGACGGCAGTGTCGATGTCGGGCTGGCCGCGCGCGAGCAGGCGGCGGAAGACCCGCTGAATACCATCATTTCCGTGAAGCGTTTCATGGGGCGCGGGGTGGACGATATCAAACGCCTCGGTACCGAACTGCCCTATGAATTTGTCGCTGCAGAA
>DRQL01000227.1 GCA_011371465.1 Gammaproteobacteria bacterium
CACTGCCGGCCGTGCGGTTCACATTAAAACTGAAGCGTTGCTCAGTCTGCTTTGGCAGCGTGCGGGTCCACGGCGTCGTCCGCGAGGGAAACCGGCAAAAAGCGCAGCACGCGGACTGCAACTGTCACCACCAGCATGGCAACTGCGACGCCACCGACACCCAGCGTGATTTCCCAGATCGACGGGCTGTAGCTGTTTACGACGCCGTCGTGGAAAGTGCTGCTGATGACTTCATAGCCCGGGAATATTTCCAGCGGGTAGGCCTGGCCACCGATCAGCAGTACGTACAACTGGGCCATGCCGCCGATGATGACCAGCAGGCTGGCGGTGGCAATGGCCGGCCGTGACTTGCCGATGGTCGGGTGGTACACCATGGCCAGCGGCAGAAGGCTGCCGATAAGGATCTGCACGATCCAGAACAGCTGGGTGTAGATGCCGCCGTCCATCAGGATGAAGCGTTCCACACCGTGGTGTTCGGTGGCGTACAGGTTGCTGAGGTGGTACACCATGACGAAATACAGTACCGCGGCGATAAAGACACCCAGCAGGTTTTTCAGGCGGAACAGGACCGCGTCCCCGAGCGGTCGCCCGGTCCACTTGTAGGCGGCCATTACCACCAGTATGAAGATAGCCAGCCCGTAGGCGAAGGACATGATGATGAACATGGGTGCCAGCATGGCCATGTCATAGGCCGAGCGAGCCACCAGCCAGCCAAAGATCGAACCGGTACCGGTGGTGAGAATCAGTCGCCAGACAAAGGCTACGGTACCGGCGGCCCGGTAGTATTTGTTCATCTTGCGTTCCATCATGAACCACAGGTACACGATGGTGACGGCCAGGAACCCGTTATAGAGGATAATGTTCCAGGCGAAGATGGACTTGAAATTGTAGTAGGTCATGGCCACGATCAGCCGGTCGGGGTGACCCAGGTCGAGGACCAGCACCATCAGGCCGCCCAGCAGCAGGGCGATGGCCAGCAGGCCGGACAGGCGTCCCAGCGGTTTGTACAGCGATTTGCCAAACACAGTGCCGATCGAGGCCACGTTGAGGGCGCCCGAGGCAGCCACGATCAGGAAAATGGCGAATACGTGCGGCATGCCCCAGACGATCTGGTTGCTCATGCCGGTCACGTAGTGGCCCGAGTGCTCCATGTACAGGAATGCACCAAAGGCGAGGGCGGCCAGCAGGCCAAGTCCACCAAGCAGCACCCAGAATCCGGTGCTTTTACCTTCAATTTCGCGATAGTTCGGCGCTAGTTTCATGGGTCAGTTTGCCAGTCTCGTTGAGGGTTCAGATACCGCGGTAGCGTACGCCGGTGTTCAGTGCCAGGTCAGCGCGCAGCTCGATGCTTTCCGCCCGGGCCAGCTCACGGGAGATTTCGCTGTTTTCGTCGTTCAGGTCACCGAAGACCAGTGCATTGTGGTTTTCCGCGCTGCAGGCTTCGACGCAGGCCGGTGTGCCGTCGTTGTCGACTCGTTGTACGCACATCGTGCAGGACTCGACCGTTCCCTTGCCGCGTGGCGCCCATGGCAACTGGTCTTCCAGGTCTTCATGGATAAAACTGCGGGCCTTGTAGGGGCAGGCCATCATGCAGTACCGGCAGCCGATACAGATGTGCTTGTCGACCAGTACAATACCGTCTGCGCGCTTGAACGAGGCGCCGGTCGGGCACACATCGACACAGGGCGGGTGTTCGCAGTGCTGGCACATCAGCGGCAGCGTGGCGACAAAACCGGTGGACTTGTTGCGGATCTCTACCTTGCGGATCCACTGCGACTGCTGTTCCTGGCTGGAGTGGTGCTCGGTAGAACCCCAGCCGTTTTCATCCTTGCAGGCAGTAACGCAGGCATCACAGTTGCTCGCGCACTTGTTGGTATCCACCAGGATGCCCCAGCGCTTGTCGCTGGTCACCGGCTGGTCGGCCGGCCTGGCAACCGCCGGGGTGGTCAGGAAAACTCCCGGCGCGATGGCAGCAGCACCGGCAGCGGCGCCGGCCTTGTTCAGGAATGCGCGGCGAGAGGAATCGATCCTGTTACTGGTATCGCTCATTGGGCGTTACCCTCCGACACAAGAAACGGGTGTGGCTCGTTACCCGGGCCAGCGGACGGGTGCGGGGCACTGGCGCTGCGACCGTCCAGGCTGGATGCACGTACCGGCTTCGTCGCGTGACACTGGAAACAGTCAATGTTGACCGCCGCGTAGGTGTGGCAACTGGAGCAGAACTGGTTCTCCGCGTTCACCGGTATATATTCACCCTGGTCATTTTTTGCCGCATGGCAGTTGACGCATTCCTCCAGGGAATGACGACGGGTGCGTATGCCCCTGTGCATGGTTTCATCACGCTGGTGCAGGATGAACTTCATGTGGTTGCGGCGCATTTCGGCTTCCGGCGCGACACATTCTTCTGTGGCGCTGACGTGTCGTTCCGGCTCTGTCATGGTCAGGTCGGAGAACGGCAGGTTTTCCGCTTCTTCCTCTTCTGCTGAAACTGCCAGTGGCAGTATCAGCAGGGCGGAGAGCAGTAACCCGGAAACGCGGCTTGCCACCGTTGCGTAGGTCATTTTCGGCTGACTCCGTTATTCACCAAGTGCCATGTCGATGTAGCCGGTGGGGCAGACATCCGCACAGATGTGACAACCGACGCAGCGGGTGTAGTCGGTATCCACGTAGCGACCGGTAGTGGCCTCGCTCTTCTTGACGCGGAACACGGCGTCCTGCGGGCAGAAGATGACGCAGTTGTCGCATTCGAAGCACATGCCGCAGCTCATGCAGCGCCCGGCTTCCTCGATTGCCTGCTCGTCACTGTAGCCGGCCATGCGTTCCTCGAAATGGCCGAGTACGTGGTCGGAATCCGGCACATCTTCGCTGCGCAGCACGCGATCGGTGTATTCGAAGTGGCCCAGGAACAGTTTGTCAGCGGTGATGATTTCCTGTTTGGAGCGGTCCTCGAAGTTGTGAATGGCAAACTTCTGTTCGCTGGTGCCGCGGGTTTCACCGACGGTGTAGGGTTCCGGTTCGAGTCCGGCTTCCTTCATCTTGTCCAGCAGCGAGAAGTGATGCTTGTCCACCTTGGGACGTTTCTTCAGTTCAGCGTGCTTGAGGTAATTGTCGATCGACTCGGCCGCAATGGAGCCCTGGCCGATGGCGGTCGTCAGCAGGTGCGGGCGCACGATGTCGCCGGCCACGAAATGACCCGGACGCTTCGGTACCTGGTAGTACTTGTCGGCATCGATCAGGTTGCGCTCGTTGGCGTAGTCTTCCAGGCCGCTCATATCGCCGCCCTGGCCGATGGCGGATACGATCAGGTCACACTCAATGGTGTATTCCTTGCCGCCTTCGATGGCGACCGGTCCGTTACCTTCCCATTTGGCATCGACCAGTTTCAGGGCAGTGGCGCGGCCGTCCGCGTCGCGGACGATCTCGACCGGCATGACCTCGTTCAGGATTTCCACGCCTTCGGTGAGGGCATCGTTCACTTCGTGTTCGGCGGCCGTCATCTGGTCGCGCGGGAACAGGGCGGTCAGGGTGACCTGGTCACAGGGCTTCTTCAGGGAAAGATCGACATCTTCCTGCTCGATCTCGCCGTTGACCGCGGCTTCGGGCTTTTCGTTGTAGTCTTTCAGCGTACCGATGCGGCGGGAGACGGAGACCACGTCGATCGAGGTATCACCACCACCGACACAGACGATGCGGTTGGCGGTGTAGTGCATCTTGCCCTTGTTGAACTGTTCCAGGAACTTGACAGCGGAGACACAGTTCGGGGTTTCTTCCCAGCCTTCCAGCGGCAGGCCGCGGCCGATCCAGCAACCCAGTGCCCACAGAACGGCGTCATATTCCTTGTCCAGGTCGTCGACGGAGATGTCGCGACCAACACGGGTGTTGGCCTTGAACTCGATGTCGCCCATTTCCAGGATGCGTTCGCATTCGCGGTCCAGTTCGTCGCGCGGGATACGGTAGTTGGGGATGCCGTAGCGCATCATGCCGCCCAGCTTGTCGTGGTCATCAAAAATGGTGGAGGCGATACCGCGGCGGCGCAGCTGGTAAGCGGCGGCCATGCCGGCCGGTCCGCCGCCGATGATGGCGACCTTCTTGCCGGTCAGCGCGGCGCCGGCTTCAAATTTGAAACCTTCCTTGAAAGCGGCGTCGCCGATGTACTGCTCGACGGCGTTGATGCCGACGAAGTCCTCGACTTCATTGCGGTTACACCCGTCCTGGCAGGGGGCCGGGCATACACGGCCCATCATGGCCGGGAAGGGGTTGGCATCGGTGGAGCGGCGGAACGCGTATTCCTGCATGCTGACGCCTTCCGGCGGGTGCTCTATGCCGCGCACGATATCCAGCCAGCCGCGGATGTCTTCACCGGAAGGGCAGCTGCCCTGGCACGGCGGGGTGCGGTGAACGTAGGTCGGGCACTTGTGGGAATGATCGCCCTCGAAAATAGCGTCGTTCCAGCGGTCCCACGTGTTCTTGCCGTCTTCAAACTTGCGAAACGTTAATTTCTTGTCGTCGCGAGAAGTAGCCATGCCTGTTCTCCTGTTATCTGAACCCCAGCGGGATTCAATGTTGCAATACGATAATCAAATTGTTCGGTTATGCCGTTTCGGCTTCGCCTGCTTCTTCGGCGCTGCCGTCGAGTTCCGCTTCCTGTTCGGATCCTTTCATGACAATTGCGTTGCTGACCAACTGATGAACACTGACAATCTGGTCCATGCGGAACCCGAAGTAGGGCAGTGTCTTGGCAAACTGGCTCTTGCAGATGGCGCAGATGGCCGCGAGGTTGGTGACGCCGTGTTCCTCGGTCACTTTTTTCAGCGCCTGCATGCGGGGCATCGCGCCCTTGACGCGAATTTCCATCAGGTCGTCGGTCAGCAGACCACCACCACCGCCGCAGCAGAAGGTGGCATCATGGATGGTATCGTCATCCATGTCGTAGTAGTTATTGCACGCAGCCTTGATGACAGCGCGCGGAATCTCGAACTGACCGCCTTCGTAGCCGCCCATGCCGGCGCCGCGGGCGACGTTGCACGAGTCGTGGAAGGTAACGGTCATGTGATCGTTTTCCTCCTTGTTGAAGCGCAGCTTGTCCTGTTTGATCAGGTCGTAGGTGAACTCGCAGATATGCTGCGGGATCGGGTAATTCTGGTCCAGGAAGTCAAACGGGCCGGCCAGGGTGTTGAGGAAGCTGTAGGCCACGCGCCAGGCATGACCGCACTCTCCGAACACAATGCGTTTCACACCCAGGTCGATGGCGGCCTCGCGAATGCGCAATGCCAGTTTGCGCATATTCTCGTAACTGCCGATAAACATGCCGAAGTTGGCCGCCTCGGACGCCTTGGAACTCAGGGTCCAGGATACGCCGGCTTCATGGAATACCTTGGCGTAGCCCATCAGGCCGTCCACGTGCGGTTCGGCGAAGAAGTCGGCGGACGGTGTGATCAGCAGGATATCCGCGCCTTTTTCGTCCAGCGGCAGGCGGACCTTGACGCCGGTATCGTCTTCGATGTCTTCTTCGAGACCTTCCAGCGTATCGGCCAGCGCCGGTTCGGGCAGGCCGAGGTTGTTACCGATCTTGAATACCTTGGCGATGATTTCGTTACAGTACTTCTGGCCCTTGCCAACGGCGTCCATGATCTCGCGGGCTGCCATGGAGATTTCGGCGGTGTCGATCCCGTAGGGGCAGAACACCGAGCAGCGGCGGCACTGCGAGCACTGGTGAAAATAACTGTACCAGTCGTCCAGGACTTCCTCGGTCAGGTCGACGGCGCCGACCAGTTTGGGGAAGTACTTGCCCGCGAAGGTGAAGTAGCGACGGTATACCTTGCGCAGCAGTTCCTGTCGCGCAACCGGCATGTTCTTGGCATCGGTCGTGCCCAGGAAGTAGTGGCACTTGTCCGTGCAGGCGCCACAGTGGACGCAGATGTCGAGGAATACCTGCAGCGACCGGTATTTGCCCAGCAGATCGCCCATCTTGGCAATCGCGACCTCTTTCCAGTTGTCGACCAGTTCCTCCGGGAAACCGAGATCGCTCTGGTGGGGCGGCTTGGCAACGAACGGGGCCAGGTGATTGGTTACCTGATCGCGCGGTTCCGGGACAATCAGGTAGTCTTCCAGTTTTGGTACGTCGAAATCAGCCACGCTTTATATCCTCCGCTCCGGTTCCTAGCGCTCGCCCGCTTCCAGTGCCTTTGCCCAGTCCGCGATATGACGTTGCTCGCGGGAACTGTCGGTCTGGTTGCGGGTCGGGCTGAAGAATACGCCCGGGGCATGCAAAAGTTTGCTGATCGGGAAAATGATCATCAGGGTCGCGACCAGTCCCAGGTGTACCAGCAGCAAGGGGTCACCGGGCAGCGGTTGCGGCGAGAAGCGCATCAGTCCCAGGAAGAAAGCCTTGACCGAAATAATATCGGTGTGTACCAGGAAGCTCATGCCGATACCGGTCATGGCAATACCGACCAGCAGGGCCAGCATCAGGTGATCGGACGGGGTGGAGATGTAGCGGACACGCGCCACCAGGAAACGACGTGCCCACAGGCCGAGCAGACCTGCCAGCATGGCGAAAGCGGCGTATTTGCCAAACGGCTGCACCCAGTTCACCCAGAACCAGACGGGTTCAGTGAAGTAGCGCAGGTGGCGCAACAGTACCAGCAGCATGCCGAAGTGGAACATGACGCCGAACAGCCAGATCCATTTGTTGGAACGGAACAGGCTTTCGAAAAAGGCCACTTCGCGGAACATACGCATGACCACACCGGTCTCGGTACGCGGGGCCGGCATGGTGGGAATAACCAAAGGAG
This sequence comes from Gammaproteobacteria bacterium, assembly GCA_011371465.1. GTDB lineage: Bacteria > Pseudomonadota > Gammaproteobacteria > DSM-19610 > DSM-19610 > Thiogranum. Next base: position 6,795 of record DRQL01000227.1, read on the forward strand.
CGGGGGTCTGTGCGTACTTTTTGATACGCATGGCGAGGCCGGCCACGAGGATCACCGTTGCAGCGTAAAACAGTCCGACGTACAGGGTCGACACTAAAGACACGCTTCACTCTCCTTTTGCTACGAGTGTTCAAGGCGTGGGGGAGGCGGGCTCCCCCACAACGACTACATACAGGTGTTGCCCTTCAGACGCAACCGGTCGGCTTGGGCAGGCCGGCGTATTTGCAGGCCTGTTTTGCAGGACCGTAGGGGAACAGTTCGTACAGGTACTTGCTGTTGCCCTTGTCCTTGCCCAGCTTCTTGCCGATGGCCTTGGTCAGCACGCGCACGGCGGGAGCAATCTGGTACTCCTCGTAGTACTCGCGCAGGAAGTTGATTACTTCCCAGTGGGCGTCGGTCAGTTCACTGCCGTCTTCCTTGGCCATGATGGTAGCCACTTCAGGCTCCCACTGGTTCAGGTCAGCCAGGTAACCTTCTTCATCAACTTCCAGGGTTTTTCCGTTTACTTCGATAGCCATGATAGCTCTCCTCGTTTGCAGCTACAGTGCAAATCAATTGTGGTTTATAACCAGGACTGAACCTTGTCGTACTCGGTGACAAGATCCACGAATCCGCCATAATCAACGACCTCGAGACCGTCGATCACGTGGTGTGCTGACATGCCTCGCGCAGTCACGTCCGGGCCCAGCACGTAGATCTTGTGATCAGCCAGTGCGGCCCTGACCTTGTCGGCAACCACGGTGCCGTCAAATGCGGCGTACACGCCGTCTTCGATCAGCAGGATGGCTGCGCCCTTGACTGCGTGCCGCAACGCGGTGTCCAGCGTGCGGCGCTCAAAAGGCGATTTGTTTACCGTGTGTAACATGGGCATAGCGTATCTCTCCGTATCAGAAGCTCAGGATGACTTCCTGCTCTTCCATCAGTTCGGCCAGCTGGTCCTTGTTGACCACCTGAACGGGGACAACAAGATCATCGGTGGTCAGGCCGCGCGATTCCAGCGACTCTTTTTCCACGTACAGCTTCTCGACATCGTAACCTTCCAGCGCGCGGTAGGTCGGGGAGAAGTTCTTCACGCCAATAGCATCCGTGTTCTGTTCTTTCTTGATCTGGTACACGCCATCGTCCATGAACACGAGCGTAACGTCCTGCTCGAATGCGGCGGCAATCAGTACGACTTCCAGCGACTCCAGCGCGTAGATGGTGCCGTAGGGGGCGCGACGGTTGACATACATGAACTTGCGGACCGGTCCGTCAAGTTCGTCGTCTTCCCATGGTTCTGCCATAACTCTGATTCCTCAATTAATCGCCAAAGATGACCAGGCGGTCAGACTGTATGCCGGCTTCGATGAGCTGACCCAGGCCGGAGATACGGAAACCGTCGGCAATGTTGTTGCCGTCTTTTCCCTGCCGCTTGGCTTCGTTCTCATCGAGTATGCCGCGACGTTGTGCGGCGGCGATGCAGATGACCAGGTCGAGATCGTTTTCCCTGGCCAGTTCTGTCCACTGTTCGGTGATGTTACGGTCGTCCTGCGGGGGAACCGCAAAACGCGTGCCGTTGTTCACACCGTCGTGGTAGAAGAACACGCGGAAGATCTCATGCCCCTTTTCCAGCGCAGCCTTGGTGAACTGGATTGCCGTATCAGCAGACTGGTGCTGGTACGGGCCTTCATTTACCAGAATCGATAACTTCATACTTCAACTCCAGGCTAGAAGCGGATGTGAGTTGATGCATTCAGGCTGGCACGTGCGCCACGCCAGTTATCAACATGGTACTTGGTGAAGGGCAGGCCGGTTACTTCGAAGAAACGCGGCCAGCCAATACGTTCGACCCATTCGTTGATACGTTCCCAGTCCTTCGCACCGGCCTTGTATTCCTTGAGAATACGCTTGACGATGGCCGTGGCTTCGGGCCAGCGCGGCGGGTTGTTCGGGATACCGGACGCCACCAGCTTCTGGAAGGTCGGCTTGCCGCGGGCATTGGAGTGGTTACCACCGATCCAGATGGCCAGCTTGCTGTGCTCGGCGTCGTTGATCTGCATCGGCGGGCAGGGCGGGAAGCAGGCGCCACAGCAGATGCATTTCTTTTCATCGACTTCCAGCGAGGGCTTGCCGTTGACCATGGCAGGACGAATGGCGGCAACCGGGCAACGTGCGACCACGGAAGGACGTTCGCAGACGTTGGAGACCAGGTTGTGGTCGATTTTCGGCGGCTTGGTGTGCTGCACGTTGATGGCGATGTCACCCTGGCCGCCACAGTTGATCTGGCAGCATGAAGTCGTCATGTGCACGCGGTTCGGCATGTCCCAGGCGGTGAACTCGCCGATCAGCTCGTCCATCATGGATTTCACGACACCGGAGGCGTCAGTGCCCGGGATGTCGCAGTGCAGCCAGCCCTGGGTGTGGGACAGGGAAGTCACCGAGTTCCTGGTGCCACCGACGATAAAGCCGGCATCGGTCAGCGCCTTGACCAGCGGTTCCACCTTGGCCTGGTCGTCGACGATGTATTCGATGTTGGAGCGAATGGTGAAACGGATATAACCGTCAGCGAACTTGTCACCGATGTCGCACAGGGTGCGCAGGGTGAATACGTCCAGGATACGCTGGGTGCCGGCCTTGACGGTATAGACTTCATCACCGTTGTAGGCAACGTGGCGCAGTACGCCCGGCTGCGGGTCGTCATGGTATTTCCACTGACCGAAATTCCTGCGCATCGTGGGATGCATGTACTGGAAACCGTCCGGGCAGCCTGATTCGATCGGCTCCCTCATATCTGCCATTGACATATTACTCTCCCAAAAATTGAGTGCTGTCTAATGCTGGCCGGAGCGGGCGAACCCGCCCCGGTACCAGAATGTTTTTACCGGTACGAAAAAACCGCCGCGGATCAGGCGCTGGCTTTTTCAGCCTGGCGTGCGAACCACTTCTCGGCTTCTTCATCCCAGCCGTCCATGCGGACGTAGGAAGACTGGCGCGGGTTGTTGACCATGTTCGGGTCAACCTCTACGCCGATACCTTCGAGGAAGTTCACCAGGCCGATACGCTCGATCATTTCGCCGCAGCGTTCGTGCTCCAGTCCGTTCTCGGCCCAGAAATCGATGATTTCTTCCGCCAGCTCGACCAGGGACTCGTAGTCTTCCTCGGTTTCCAGCTTCTTGAACGGTACAACCACGGTGCCCATCAGGTCGCCGATCTTCAGGGTGCGCTTGCCGCCGATCAGGATGGTGACACCACGATCGTCGCCGGGGTGCAGTGCCCTGGGCATGACGTTCAGGCAGTGCATGCAGCGTACACAGTTGTGGTTGTCGACGGTCAGGGTGTCGTCGTCGTTCAGGGTCAGGGCCTGGGTCGGGCAACGCGTGGTGACGTTGTCGATGATGTACTGACGCCCCTTCTTGGCGACGTAGGCCTTGATCTCTTCCTGGTCGACCTTCATGTCGTCGCGCCAGGTACCGATGACTGCGAAGTCGGAACGCTCGATGGAGTTCTGGCAATCGTTGGGACAACCGGAGACCTTGAACTTGAACTTGTAGGGCAGGGCCGGGCGATGCACGTCGTCGGTGAAGTTGTTCACCAGGTGGCGGTGAATGGCGTGCTCGTTGGCGCAGGACATTTCACAACGCGCGGCACCGACACAGGACATGGCGGTACGTACACAGGGACCGGCACCACCGAGGTCCCAGCCGTACTCGTTGATCTCGTCAAAGAAGTGCTGGGTGTTTTCGGTCGTGGTACCGATGAACATGATGTTACCGGTCTGGCCGTGGAAGGTCTGCAGGCCGGAACCCCATTTCTCCCAGCTGTCGCCCAGTTTGCGCAGCATGTCCGTGGTGTAGTAGTTGGCCGGGGTAGGCTGTACACGCAGGGTGTGGAATTCCTTCGACTCGGGGAACGCATCACCGACTTCCGAGAAACGCGGGATGATGCCGCCGCCATAACCGAATACGGATACCGTACCGCCTTTCCAGTAGCCCTTGCGGGTTTCATAGGAGTGTTCGAGCTGGCCCAGCAGGGAGTCGGTTACTTTACGGATACGCTCATCCGGGTGATCGTCGCGCAGTCGCTTGATCCCGGAAATAAAACTCGGCCAGGGGCCGTTTTCCAGTTCGTCGAGCATAGGCGTTGGGTAATGCTTGTCAGCCATGGCCATCTCCTTCCAGTTTGTTGAGTGGCGGTTGCCGCGTACGTTCGGCAGCGCCGTGTTGTATTGCCAAATTTCAAGGTGCGGTACTTCGAGCCGCAGTTCCCGTATCCATACAGCAGACAGCAGGATACAGATACGTGGAACCCACTCATCAAGCGAGTAGCAGTCTAGGAGCCTGAACGGGTTCCGAGAATCCTACCCTTGGGGTGTTCCGACACCCCCGCGCTATCTCTTTGGGGATAGATAAAACCTGACTATGCGCGGCCGGCGATTATACGGTCGGCCCAGGTAAATTGCTAATTTCGAAGAATATACGAATATTAACAAAAGCTTATGAATTGTGCGGTCGGAAAAAAGCGTGGCGCAAGCCGCACGGGATCTGAATATACCCAGAAAAAACCGAAGTTTAATCCGAATTCGAGGATGACAAATCTGATAAAATTTTCGCCCTGGTGAAGAGACTCCGGTGGAGAGCGTGATGATATCGAGTGGCGGGGTGGCCACGAAACCTGGTCCGAACAACCCGTTCAGCCTGACCGCGGATCGTGCCTATCGTGCCTGGCGGGACCGCAAACTGGAGCGGGCGCCGACCGCTGTCGAACAGCTGATGGTGGAACTGCGCGACCCGGCCTGCCCGGATGCCGCAGAACAGGCTGCACTCGCGGAGCGGCTGGATCGCGCCAACATGGTGATCTACCGTTTCGGCCCGGGCGCCGGGCACGGCAAGTCCCTGATACGCCGGTTCGGTCGCCGGTTGGGACTGGAGCGGCTGGACAACAACCTGTGCGCGGATGAAGACCGCATTACCACGCTGCGCGTAGTGGCGGAACGGCGCACGGGGGAATACATTCCCTACACCAACCAGCGCCTCAACTGGCACACCGACGGCTATTACAACCGGCCGCAGGAGCAGGTCCGTGGCGTCATTCTGCACTGCGTGCGACCGGCGCGGGAGGGCGGGGAAAATGCCTTCATGGATCACGAAATCGCGTATATCCTGCTGCGTGATGAAAACCCGGACTACGTGCGCGCACTGATGGCCGGCGATGCCATGACCATCCCGGCGAATGTCCAGGGGGGCGTGGAGATACGCCCTGAACAGGGCGGGCCGGTGTTTTCGATCGACGGCGATGGTCACCTGCACATGCGCTACTCGGCACGCGCCCGCAACATCGTCTGGAAGGATGATCCGGACACGCGCGCGGCGGCGGATTTCCTGCTGAACTTGTTTCAGGCCGATTCGCCCTATATATTTCGGCACCGGCTGGAAGCCGGGCAGGGTGTCGTCAGCAACAATGTGCTGCATTGCCGGACGCAGTTCAGCCACGACAGCGATGCCGGTCGCCTGCTGTACCGGGCGCGCTATTTTGACCGGGCGTCAACAGCCGGTTCCAACGGGTAAACACGATGCTTTGTTTGAGTGAAATACTGTTGCAGCACCATGAGCTCGAGAACTTCGATGAGCTGGTGGAGCTGGTCGAGAAAAAGGCGCGCGGCGGCGAGCTGTTTTTCCAGATGGATGTGCGCCCGCCGTTTCCCGATACCCCGGAGAGCTGGGAAGACCGGCTCGAGGCAGCGTTTGCCGCTGCCGGCAGACGCTGAGGCCTGCGACCGTGTTCTGGGAAGAGGAAAAAGACGAAAACGCACCCTACACGGTGCCGGACGATGTCGTGGACCTGGTCTACCACATCCGCTGCAAGTGTCTGCCACTGGATCATGCCTGGGCCTTTTCCACGGCGGTGCTGGCTGCGCTCCCCTGGATGGAGGATGAACCGCAGGCCGGTATCCACCTGATCCACGGCGCGGAATCCGGCAACGGCTGGATGCGTCCGGAGGATCCCGAAAACGAGTTGTTGTACCTGTCGAAACGATCACGCATGACCCTGCGTGTACCCCGGCACCGGATCGATGAGGCCAGTGCCCTGGCAGGCAGGGCACTGGATATCGAGGGTCATCGACTGGAGGTCGGCAAGGCGAAGGTGAAGCTGTTCAGCACGCTGTCCACGCAGTTTGCCCGCTACGTGGTGGTGCCGGAAGGGATCGACCACGAGGACGAGACGGCATTCATGGACTATGCCGCGCAGGAGCTGAAGAACCTGGATATCCGGGTTCGCAAACTGTTATGCGGCCGCACGCACGCGCTGCAGCACCCCGACGGGGAGCTGTATACGCGCAGCGTCATGCTGGCGGACCTGGACGTGGAAGAGGCGGTTGCCCTGCAGCAAAGCGGTATCGGCCGCCACAAGAAGATTGGTTGCGGGCTGTTTATGCCCCACAAGGGAATTCGCGCGGTACACCAGATGACCGCGGACAAAAAAACCTGATTCCGGTACGAGCCGGGCTGTTTATTTTTTTAATTGGTTGATATCTACGGAGAAATAATATGGCACTCGAAGTCGACGGTAAAACCATCGAAACCACTGAAAACGGTTACCTGGTGAACATGGATGACTGGACGGAGGCCGTCGGACAGGCCATCGCCGATGCGGACAAGCTGGAAATGACGGAAAAACACTGGGATGTAGTGAATTACCTGCGTGATGAGCACTACAATAATGGCGGCGTGGAGCCCAATGAGCGCACCATTCTCAAGGCCATGGCCAAGAAATGGGGGGACAAGCCCACCAGCAAGCTCATGTACAGCATGTTTCCGGGTATGCCCAGCAAACAGGGGCGCAAGATCGCCGGTCTGCCGCAGAGCACCCGCAAGGGCGGCTACTGAGCCGCAGCTCGCCCCGCGGCGAGCAGAGGGGGTCAGTCCGGCCTGCCCATTGGGGATATGGCCCGGATTGGCAGCCCGTACTATAGTGCGCGGCAATCATCGTGCGGCGCACGCCTTTTGAATGAACGCTTTGGAGGCAAAAACCATGAGCGAAAAGCAGGAGATGATCAAGAAACTGATCGAGATGCAGAAAAAGTTCATCGAGTATGAACATGCACACGGCGTCTCGCAGGAAGAGTACTTTGCAGCTCCGGAAGGTCACCCGCTGGCCAACTACCGGCAGGAGTACAATGACCTGGCGATCAAACTGGTGGATGTGGCCCACGCCGAAAAGGGTTCGCACCGCTAGACGCAGGTAGCCGAACCGAACAACGGGCCGTGTGTTTCGACACACAGGCCCGTTTTTTGTTGGGGTAAGGGCACTGCTGTCCCGTTAACCTGCCAAAATGCGGCTGAAACGTCAGTGGCAGGTACGTTTTGAGCCAGGTCGGGCAACCCGGACATGGAACCGGTATCGCCCGATCAAGACCCGCAAAACCTGCCATCCCTGGCCGCTCGACTGCCGCATCCCTGCGGCAGACGGTCTTGATCGGGCGATACCGGTTCCATGTCCTCACCTGCGGGCTCGTTACCAAAGTTAGCGGGACAGCAGTGGGGTAAGCGAATAACTGGGCTAGAGCTCGGACCACATGCGCACCAGGTTGACGTAAGCGTGATCCACGCGGGTGGCGGTTGCGCTTTCCGGCTGGGACTCCAGCAGACTTTCCCGCGCCTGGTAGAGCTGGAATACCAGCTCGCGTTTGTCAGGGTCGCGCAGCATGCTCTGGCTCCAGGTCACGGCGACCAGACGCTCGCCTGATGTGACTTCGTTGATGTGGTGCAGGCTGGAAGACGGGTAGATTACCGCGCTGCCGGCAGCCGGTTTTACCTGCTGTTCGCCATACGTGGTGTCAATCACCAGTTCACCGCCCGCATAGTCATCGGGCTCGTTCAGGAACAGGGTGGTCGATACATCGGAGCGGTACTGTCCACCCGGTGGTCCCATGACCGGGTCGTCCACGTGGTCGCCGTAGGACATGCCGGTGGTGTAACGGGCGTAATAGGGCGTGGCAACACGACACGGCATGGCAGCGGCCTGGAACAGCGGGTGCTGTAACAGCGCACCCATGACCAGGCTGTTGAGCGATTCCATCAGCCGGGCGTCGGATTTCAGTTCCTCGTTATGCTTGACGCGAGCGGCGGTTTTACCCGCGGACAGGCGCCCATCGACAAAACGTCCACGCTCGATCAGTGCGCGGGCCTGCGCCAGTTTCTGCGCATCGAGTACGCCGGGAATCTCAAGCAACATGCGGGTATCCTGCAGTCAGTGAAGTGGAGAAGACAAGATGATATTGAAACTCACCATAGACGATCAAACCTACGATATCGACGTGCCCGCGCAGATGATGCAGGAAGCCCGGGCATTCTACGCGAAAATGGACAGCGATATGGATCGCGGCTGGCAGATGAGCCGCTACTGGGTGGAAAAACCCGACCAGTACCAGCGCTGCCAGATCGTCGCTGACCGGATCCTCGGCGCCATGCACACCGAAAACCGGAACATGGTTGCGCTGATGTCGGGGTATATCCTCAGCCGGGTGGAGCACGTCCAGGAAATCGTGGTGGATACCTCCGGGGACATCACCCTGACGGAAATCGTGGCGTAGGATAGGGCCAGGATCATTTCCGTCATCCCGGCGTATGCCGGGATCCAGGCGGTTTAATCAGGCAGCATGGATTCCGGTATTCCGGAATGACGTCTTGTTCGAATACACCGGATACTCCCTAAATATATTGTTTCCACTGCCGAAGAATACCAGGAGCGGGATTCCCGGATTGCCAGGAATACTGTTGATATACAGGCTGTTTCCCCTTAACCGGCTGGTCAATATTACGTGAGCAATCAGGACACCGAATTCTATACCGGGCTGATACGCGCCTATTTCGACAGCGCAAACGATGCGATCTTCGTATTGTGCAATGAACTGAAATTCCTGATGTGCAACCGGCTCATGGAAGAATGGATCGGTTTCAGCGAGGATACACTGACCTGCCACAACCAGCGGCGCCCCATCACCGAACTGCTCGGTGACACCGTATCGGTTGAGAAATTCTGCGCTGCAATTGAACAGGTGCTGGACGGACATCCACAGCGTATCGAGTGTTTCATTCACCCGCATGGCGCACAGCCGCGCTGGCTGGAAATCAGCATGACGCGGGTAGACGTCGAGGCCGGCGACATGGTCATCGCCGTGGCCAGGGACACGACCCGCCAGCGCGAGCAGCTGGCAAAGATTCGTTACCAGTCGACCCACGATGCCCTGACCGGCCTGCCCAACCGGGTCATGTTGCAGAACCTGCTGGGCAGTTTTGCTACCACTATAGGCCCACTGGCGGCACTGGCAGTCGATATACCACGGTTCCGTGATGTCAATGAGGCATTGGGCTACCGCATGGCGGACGAGATCCTGGAAGCCGTCGCGCGCCGTATCGAGCACACCATTGAAGGCGATGAAGGTGCCACAACCGGCCACCTGACCGGTGACCGCTTTGCCATCATTGCCAGCGGTGAAGCCGCCGGAAACATCGACCGGATTGCTGCAGCGATCCACGAGGAACTGTCCCGTCCCATGCAACACAACGGACTGGAGCTGACCCTGGGGTCCAGCATCGGTATTGCCCAGTTTCCCTCGCAGGTGGAACACTGCACCAACCTGCTGCAGGCAGCGGAAACCGCGTTACACCATGCCAAGCAGAATGCAGCGGCCGGCATAGAGAACTTCTACCCGGAACTCTATGGTGAAGGCAGTGAACGTCTGTCCCTGGTCAATGATCTCCGCGATGCCGTCGATCATGGCCGCATTCATGTCCACCTGCAGCCGATCATTCCCCTGCAGGAGAACGACGGGATCCGCCTGGAAGCGCTGGCGCGCTGGGAACGCGACGGCGTCGATGTGCCGCCGGATGAATTCATCGCCCTGGCCGAGCTGAGCGGGCACATCCTGTCGGTGACCCAGCTGGTCATGGAGCAGGCTGTTGCCCAGAGTGCGCAACTGATACGGGACGGGTTCGTATCGGGGATCGCCATCAACCTGTCGCCACACTGCCTGATGGACCGGTCCTTTGCCGAGCGTGTCGGGGTGCTGATCGGGAAATGCCGGGTACCGGCATCGTCACTGACCTTCGAGATTACCGAGGGCGTGGCGATGTCCGAACGTATGCACCAGTACACGGTGCGGGAATTGCGCGCGCTCGGGGTGCACCTGTCGATCGATGATTTCGGTACCGGGCACTCCTCGATGTGCAAGCTGCGGCACCTGCCGGTGGCCGAGCTGAAAATCGACAAGTCGTTTGTCCGGGACATGTTGACGGACGAAGGCAACGCTACCATCGTAGAAGCCAGTATCAACCTGGCACACAGTCTCAACCTGAAGGTTGTCGCCGAGGGGATCGAGGACGACGCGACGCTGGAACGCCTGGCGCAGATGGGGTGCGACTACGCGCAGGGGTTTGCCATCAGTCAGCCACTGCCCCTGCAGGAGCTGCTCGAGTGGCTGAAACCGGGCGCCGCCCATTGGTTGCAAAGGGCGATAAACCAGTAAGCGCCGGCCGGTCGTATCAGGGCTTGCGGGTGTCGAATGCAGGGTGGCAGTCGACCGGTCCTGCCGCCCCGGCGGCATGGGTTTTCATCAGTTTTTCAATCAGCGTCCGCTGCGGGTAGTCTTCCGCCAGCTCCATCAATCGTGCCTGCCAGCCAGAAAACGCGTCCGCCAGCCCGGCATCGGTGCCGTGGCAGCCCAGTACCGTGACCACGGCATCACCCACTTTCCAGGGTCCCTCACCCTTGATTGGGCCGGGCACGAAATGCAGCGCGTCCCCGAATTCCTGGTCGGTCCAGAAGGGCGGCAGGTACAGCAGACCGTCCCGGTAGGGCAGTCGTTCGACCATGACCTGCCGGCGCCCGTCGCGGTAACGGATGGCCAGCGGTGCGGTGACGGTGAAGAGGTCTGCCATTCAGCCGGGGATCCGCTTGTTCATCAGGTAGTGCTGGATGGTGTCGAACAGCAGGAAGGAAGGCTCGACAAGGGTGTAACCGTGATGCCGGTAAAAGGGCAGGGCCTGTTCGCGGGCGTGCAGGATTACCGTCTCCAGAGCCATCTCCCGGGCAGCCTGCTCCAGCGCCAGCAGCAAGCGGGAGCCGTGGCCCCGGCGTTCATAACCCTGTTCTACGGCCATATAGCGAATCTGCCCCTGTCGCGGGTGCTCTTCCTGGCGGTGTATGCGCCCCACAGCGATTACCCGCCCCGTGTCGTTGCACACCAGCATGCGGTGCGTGCTGCGGTCGTCGCTGGCGTCACGCGCCTCGCCGTCCGCCTGCCAGGGCGCACGCAGAATTCGCCAGCGCAGCTCGTAATAGGCGCGCCAGTCGGCTTCACTGCGTGGTACCCGCACACTGAACACGGACACGATCAGGCAAACACCACCCAGGTGGTGGCAATGTATTTCACCCCTTTCTGCAGGGTGACAGCGCGGTGTTCGTGGGTCCAGAACGGCGGGAACAGCACCAGTTTGCCCTGTTGCGGTTTAATCTTGATGTTCTGGAACAGGAACTCGGTTTCGCCGCCCGGACCGGGCACATCGTTGAGGTACCACAGCGCGACCAGCTGTCGCTGGCTGAAATCATGGCTGCCGCCGTCGATGTGCCAGTGGTAGTGTTCGCCCGGATTGTAGCGCTGGATGCCGTAGCCCATGTCCTTGAACGGCCCCTTGAAGTAGGGATAGGTTTCGCGGAACTCGAGGATCGCCTGGCCCAGCGAACGGAACAACGCACGGTCAATATCCTTCCAGTGCGGTTTGCCGCTCACCACCAGGTCGGTCGTGCGTTTGATGCTGCGGTCCTTGCCGACGTTCTGGCCGATGCGGCCTTCGTACTGTTCGTCGCTGTGTTGTTCAAAGCGTTCGATGGCCAGCCGGCAGACGTCCGCGCCGAGTGCGCGCGGTTTCTCGAAGATAAAGGTGTCCGGTCTGACTTCCACGATGCTGCGCAGCGGGGTAACGGTCCTGTTTTGCGGCATGCGGGTGCGGCCTATAGCTGTTTCTGTTCGATGAGGGTTTCCATCTCCTGCCACGCCGTGGTCACCCGGCTTTCATGGAGATCGATCAGTTCCCGTGCAACCTGTATCCAGTGCGACCGGCCGGATTCCACCTGGGCCTCCAGTCGTACGGGATCGCCGTATTCTACCCAGTGTTCATAAGCGTTCAACAGGGCCGGGTAGATTTGTTTGCGCATACCGGACAGGTTGGCGAAGTAAAAGTGCAGGGCCGGCGGGTGGGCGCGCTCGACCAGGTCGGGCAGTGTGCACAGGGCATCGGCGAGATGATCGCGCACTGCGCGGGCCATCAGCTCCAGGCGCGAACGGGGAAAGGCGTCGATCATCCGGTGCCAGCGTTCCCCCAGGATTTCGCCTGCCCGGACTTCACCGATTTCATGCAGGGTCAGGGAGTCAATCTCGATATCCGCCATCTGCTCCAGTGCTTCATCCGGCTGACCGGCGAAGTCGTAGCAGGCAATGGCACGGCCCATGGCATTGTCCGGTTTGCTCCAGCGCCATTCCTCAAAGCGTTCCCACAGCATGCGGCGCAGGGACTCCCTGCGGATGTATATCTGTCCGTTCAGGGACATGGCGGGGGGTGCGCTCAGGTCGCGCGCATATTCGCGGGACGACACGTGGATGCGGTAGTCGCGGTAACGGGTGGTCCGGTCCAGTTGCGCGAGAAAAAAGTGCGGCCTGGCCTTCTGACCGTATCCCGCGCTGTACAGCAGCCGGTGTGGCTGCAGGGCCTCGTTGATGGCTTCTGTATCGAAGGGATCGTACTCCCGGCCATGCAGTTCAAGGGCCGAGAAATCCTCGTCCCCCAGTTGCTCCCAGAGGTTTTCGCGATCCGCGAGCCAGTCACCAACCTCCTTGTGCGGTAGTGCGGCGGTAAAGTCGTACCCCTTTTCCCAGCGGAAATACTCGCGCATTTTCAGCAGGTATACGCACATGGTGAAATCACTGGCGTGCTGCGCATCCGAGATATGGCAGTTGTGCTGCACTCGGTCCCGGAAGGATTGCAGCGTGTCGGGCAGCCGGGTTTGCGGTACGGGCATCGGGGTTAATACCTGACTAAACCAGTATGGAATTTGATGCTAGCATGTTGTAATCTGGTGCGCCAGCCGTATAGCGGAGTGCTTTAAGTGCGTATTCGAAGTCGTTGGAATGACAAGAAAAAAGAACGGTCCCTGGAAGAGGTGGCCGGGGCGCTCGCGTTTATCGAATGGCGTATTGCCGGCAATGCGCTGCTCAACCTCGAAAACGAGGGTTTCCAGACCGATACCCAGCTGCAGCGCCTGGCTGTGCTGCAGGAGCTGTGCGCCTTTCTGATTCACGTGACCGATCGCCTGGTCCATGACACCATGAACGAAGAGGAACGCCAGCGTTTCATCGTCGCACTGGCGCTGAAGACGGCGGACACCTACCACGACAACCGGCGCGATACGGACAGCAGCGGCGAGGATTTTCGCCAGCCGTTTATTGAAACCCTGAACGCCCGCATGGCGGACTACGCGGAATTTTCGTTTGCAGACCGCAAACCCGGTTACCGCATGAAACGCTACCTGGGTGAAGCGGTTACTGCCACCATGGGTGCCCGTGACAGCAAATGGATCAGCGACCAGGTCATGGAAATAGAAATTCCTGACATGCTGAAAACGCTGGAAAAAGGACTGAAAGACCTGTTGGGTTCAGGGAACAGCGACGACACGCCCGCTGCTTCGGCCCAGCCCGGTTAACGCGTTCCGGCGGCTGCTTTACAGGCCGGAGTCTGCTATGGTTTGCTGCGCAGCCTGGCAACACTGGCCTTTAAAAAAATAATAGAACAGGGGCATCCGGACTGTTTCCCGGGCCGGCCAGTGCCGTGGTTCCGCAGTCCTGATCATTGGGGATCAGCCGTAATGTATGACAGCTTCTACGGTTTCAGGGAACATCCGTTTACCTTGTTGCCGGATCCGGACTTTCTGTTCCTGGATAAAAAGCATCGGGCCGCACTCGACCTGCTGGAGACCGCCGTGGCGGATCGTTCCGGTTTCTGTGTCATCAGTGGCGAGATCGGTGCCGGCAAAACCACGCTGGTTCGCGAACTGCTGAATCGCCTCGATGATTCAGTATGCGTCGGGCTGGTTTCCAACACACACCCTTCTTTTGGTGAATTGCTGCAGTGGATCAGTTCCGCGTACGGCCTGCCGGGCGGTGATGCGGATGCGCAGGAGCTGCGCCGGCGTTTTACCGCGTTTGTTCTTCAGCAGTCTGTCCGCAACCGGCACACTCTGCTGATTATCGACGAAGCGCAGAACCTGTCCATACAGGCACTGGAAGAACTGCGCGATCTCGCGCAGGTCAATACGGGTGAGGACACCCTGCTGCAGGTCATCCTGGTCGGTCAGCACCAGTTGCGCGACCGCCTGCAGCAGCCCGAGCTGGCGCAGTTTGCGCAACAGGTTGCCGTGCAGCATCACCTGGAGACACTGGACCGGGAAGAGACCGGTCGTTATATCCGGCACCGCCTGTCCCATGCCGGCGGCACGCCGGAGCTGTTCAGTAGCGGGGCCTGCGAGGCCGTGTTCCAGCTGAGCGGCGGGGTTCCGCGGCTGATCAATCGCCTGTGTGATCTCAGCCTGGTCTACGGGTTCACGGCGGAGAGCCGCTCGATCACGGCGGAGCTGGTGGAACGGGTCGGTGCAGAGCAGCAGCTGAGCGCCCTGCAGGATATCCCGCAGGCCATGCTGGCAAGGCGCCGGTCAGGGGAGACGGCACAACCTGCGCAGCAGGAGCAGGCCGATGTATCGGCGGACGCTCCGGTTGCGGCGCCGGTAACCGGTGCAGAACCGGTTTCACCGGATCCGGCCAACGACAAGCAACCGGTCGTTGCGACCGTTGCCGGCGAGATGGGTCCTGCATCGATACCCCCCGGTAAAACGGAACCCTCCCCGATTGAGCTACCGGAGTCAGAACTCCGTGAGCTGATCGTCCATGCCGAGCGGTTGAAACAGCGTGCCAGGGGAGAACGCAGCGCCCTGTGGCTGTTACTGCTGGTTATCGGCCTGGCGGGTGGCACCGGTTGGCTGATCGGTAATTTCCAGGGTGGCAGCCGGACCGGTGAGCCGGGCGGGGGGCGGGAACTGGCGGCTTCACCTGCAGACAGCAAGGAGAACCGGGCCGCGGAGCTGGAACGAAAGGCAGAGCTGGAACGAAAAGCGGAGCTGGAACGAAAAGCGGAGCTGGAACGAAAAGCGGAGCTGGAACGAAAAGCGGAGCTGGAACGAAAAGCGGAGCTGGAACGACAAGCCGCACAGAAACGTGAAGCAGAACTGGCTGCAAGACGAAAGGCAGAGGCCAGGCGCGCTGAGCGTGAACGGCGACTGGCAGAGCAACGCTCGTCCAGAGAAACGCTGGAGCGCAAGGCGGCCGCCGGAAAACCTGCCGTGACGGCGAAATCAGCGTCGCGGCCACCCGGCGCTGCGGCAACGGTTTTCACTGCACCCACACCGCCTGCGTATGACGAAGATGATGGCGACGCCATTGTGCGCGAGACGAAAGCACGACTTTCCGGTATTCCGGCAAATCCGCCCGCGGCCTATGATGAGGATGACGGGGATGACATCGTGCTGGAAACCAGGCGGCAGCTGGGCGAGGGCGACACAGTCGCCCCGGTTACGACCGGTTCGAGCGATGACCCGTCACCGGAGGAGGAGCCGGTGGAATTTGCCGCCAACCCCTGTCGCGGGCCGACGGCGCGTTTTCTGTCTACCTGTCGCTAGACGCTAGAGGGCTGTTAACAGGATCAGGGGATCTGCAGCAGCACCTTGACACGGTCATCCACCGAGGCGGCGTCCACATAGCCGATCAGGTCTTCCGATTCAGCGACCTGCTGCATGACTTCGTCGTCGTCCCGGTACTGGCGCGGCGGGTGTCCCTTGCCGGAAAACATGCGGCGCGACCAGTATTTTGCGAGTTCGGTAGCGGATTTCCCCAGTACCTTTTCTGCAAACTCCGCCTGTGCAGGGGAGCCGGTTTTCTGATCGACGGGTATCAGTCGCACACCGTTCGGAAAACGACTGGCGCGGTTCAGGTACAGGCGCTGCAGCTGTTCCCTATTGATAGAGTCCAGTGCAGTTGAGGGCGCGACAATGATGGCCAGTTCCGCCCTGGCCGCGAAGACGGGCAGGCCGGCCAGCGCAATGAGTAGTATCAACATATTTTTCATGCGTCGGCCCCTAGAAAATCACGTCTACAGCAACGCTGTAGATGGTAACGTCATCGGTGGGTTCCATAAACAGGCCGCGGGTTCCGGATTTCGGTTCCGCGCGTTGCACTTCCGCTTTCAGCGCAGCACCGGTACCCAGTTCGTAGCGTACCCCCAGGGTTACGGAGTCCTGCTCGAGCCCGGTACCGGGATCATTATTGCTGTTGTCATCCAGCAGCTGCGCAAAAGTGAGGTGCGGTAGAAAACGGTCGATGCGGTAACCCAGCGTGGCGTACCAGCCTTTCTGGTTGGGGAAAAATGCGTTGGCCAGTCCGTCGATATCACGCTGGAAATATTCGGTATAGGCGATGATGTTGTGCCAGTCCATGCTGGCGCCTGCACTCCAGAAAGTGACGTCCTCGTTTTTCACCCCGAATGCACTGGCGCTGACCCTGGTCTGCAGGTAGCCGGCACGCAGGGTGGCGAAGTCATTGGACAGCGCAATATTGATACCCGCCATGTCCTTGGCATCAAAATTTTCGTATTCCACGCTGCCGGGCGCCAGGCCCAGTGCCGGCAGCACTTCCTGCGGCACCAGTGCATCCTGGTCGTTGGCGGTGCCGAAATAGGGCTGTACCAGCAGGTCGGTTGAACCGAGCCGGGCACGGTACAGGACGTCGGCGCCGGAGATCGCGGTGATCGGGTTGCTGGAATAGACCTCCGCCGGCGGACGAATCCAGGGGTAGGCATAGCCAACCTCGATGTAATCGGATACCAGGAAGGTCGGGAACTTGATCTTGCCGCCGCGAATATCCACGTTTTCGCTCAGGGCGTAGCGGATGTAGCCCCAGTCAAAGGTGGTGTCGAAATTGTCGTCTTCCCGATTGGTGCCGAGTAGTTGCGCGGTGACCGACATCCTGGCATTGATGTCCGCCGATACCTGGACGCCTACGCGGGTGTCCTGGTCAAAATTGATACTGTCCTTGATATTCCCGTTTTGCGAGTCGACGGATGAATTGCTGCGGGTCGCGCCAACCGTCAGGAAACCGTTGAATTCAATATTTTCGATGGCAAACAAACAGCCTCCATGCGCCAGCAGCACGGCTGCAGCCACGGCCTGATAAAACCGTTTATTCATGTTGATCCCCCTGTCTTTACTGGTGCTGGTAGTACCTGGTCCGCAAAGCGGCAAATGCAATGGTTGTTCTGTGCTGCCTGTAACGGCAGCTTCAGGCTAATTATTATGAAATATCAGACGCCTGAGCAAAAAAAACGGGCTGAGCGCCCGTTTTTATATTTCGGTGCAGGGCAGGACTTACTTGCCGGCCCAGTTGGAGAAATTGTCGGTATTATGGGCCTTGCCGTCTTCGTAGCCGGCTTCGTAGGCTTCCGTGATGTGTTGCTCCTCGCGTGGCGGGTTCAGCACATAACCGCTCTGCCAGCCTTCCAGGTAATCGGCGTTGACGGCCTCTTTTTCCATTTTTACGGTAGTGTCGTAATACGTTTGATCCATGGGTGCGATCTCCTTATGGATAAGGTTTTGAACCGTTTAGTGGACTGCCACGACGTGTGCAGCCACCCAATGGCGCGAAAGTATACCTTTGTACCGGTAAATCGCTATATATCCCCAGCGAGATAATAAGGCACAAAAGTTGTGGTAATTGTCATCAGCGCCTGCGCAGCTAGAACGGGGCACGATATGATTAAATCCTGACTGATTTGGTAAGGAAAGGACGACTCTCCTATAATGCGTTCTTTTTCGGGAAGGTAGCTATGTCTGATTCAAGCAGTGACGAAGTTGATTTTGCCAGCGGCATGGCGGCTTTTGAAGCCAAGCATTTCTCCCGGGCGGCACAATTGCTGTCACCGTTTGCGGAGCAGGGCAACGCGGAAGCGCAGCACCGCCTGGCGATCATGTACCAGAACGGCCTGGGCATGGCGCAGCACGATGGCCTGGCGTTGCGCTGGATGAAAGCCGCTGCCGAAAACGGCTATGCCATCGCCCAGCACGGCCTGGGGTTCATGTACCTGGAAGGGGAATGCGTGGACAAGAATCCCGCGCTGGCGGTGGAATGGTTTGAAAAAGCCGCCGAGCAGGGACTGGTGGGATCGCAGACCACGCTGGCCATGATGTACGAGGAAGGCAACGGCGTTGAGAAGGACATCGACAAGGCCAATGAACTGTACCGGGCGGCGGGTTTCGAGCGTTAATGGAGCTGAATGCCGAAGACGCATTGCGGCTGAATGTCATGCTGGCCAATGCGCTGCAGGCGGTGCGTATCGACGAGTCCTCCATGACGGTGCATGCCCTGTCTGAACAGGGTGAAGCGAGTATCCGGCTGAACCCGTCCGGTCGGGATGACCAGTACCTGAAAGCGGTACGCGAGCTGCTGTCCAGCCAGGTGCTGGGTTCACCGGGGGGCTACCCGGTGTTTTTGCGCCGCTGGACACGCATGGGTCAGGCGCGTGACGACAGCCTGGAACAGTTATTGTTGCTGGGAGAGCCGGAGGCCGTGGTGGCCGTGGTGCACGCCAGTGGACTGAACGACGAAATCGCCCGCAAGGCCTGGTGGGCCATGCCGGAGGCGGACAATGCGCGCCGCATGCTGGAAAACGAGAGCGTGGTATCGGGTTCCATGGGCAAGGTGCTGGCCGAATACCTGGTGGAGTACCTGCCCTTTGAAACGGAACACCGGGCGATGCTGGAGACCGTGCGTCTGGTGTTGCAGCCGGGCCTGATTTCAGACGAGCTGCGCGACAAGCTCTGGCGTTCGGCAAAACGCCGCAACTCCTACTATGTCGGTTTCATGGATGCGATCCCGGACGCCTTGCCGGAAGCCGGGGCAGCCAGAAAGGACTGGCCCGGCCTGGAACCGCGCCTGCGGCCACTGGCGCAAGAGGGCAACCCGGTGGCGGCACAGCTGTGTCGTTGCCTGGGCGAGCGGGGCCAGGTCTTTCTGAAAACCGCGCAGATCGTCACCGGCAAACCCAATAACCAGGAAGTCGTGGTCGAGTTGCTGAAATCAATACAGCGCTATTTTTCCGGAGTCTGTCCCAACAGTGACCCCGCTGCCGACATGGATACGATCCTGGCGGATGCGGAGGCATTGCTGGATGTGCCGGCGGTATGTGCCACTACGGAAGCCGTCCAGGAGGTGCTCGCGGTGGCGCCCGAATGCCGGGACGATATCAGGGCCCTGCTGACGCTGGCCTGGGCAGGAGAGCCGCTGGTGAACCCGATCTTTGCGCGCAGCGACGCCATCGGGTCGGTGATGCGCAAGAAAATAGCGCCGGTCACCGGTCCACTGCTTGAGCAGATTGCCCGGCTGCGCGGCATGGCGGGATCGCAATAGGCGCCGTGTCTGTTAGCATTCACCAGGCTGCTTGCCGCTACCGGGACCGGGGATGCGTTCATCCCGGTGCCGGCAGGGGGCCACAGTTTTTGAAGTACCGGGTACCAGTCTGCATCGGTTTGGCGAACGATGGAATGACCGGGATTTTCAGCAGATCGTCCGATGGAACAGAGTAGGCAGTTTATGGCAGAAGTTACGATGTATTGCACACGGTTTTGTCCCTATTGCATCAGTGCAGACCGTTTGTTGAGCCACAAGGGCGTGGCGATCCACAAGATTGC
>DRQL01000228.1 GCA_011371465.1 Gammaproteobacteria bacterium
GCAACGCCAGCTGCCGCTCGACGAAACGTCCCAGCCGGGCCACGTGGTAGACGACGACCTCGGTCTCGCCGTCTGAACGCAGGCGCACCTGCACCGGCACACGTGCCGCGGTCACCAGCTGCGCCAGCTTCTGTATCTTGTTGGCCAGGCGCGGTTCTGTGGCAGGCGCGGTACCGGCGGCCTTCAGCAGCTTCTCTGCATTAGCCAGCGGCTGCTCTGAATACAGGCGCTGCGGAGCCTCGAGGTAACGATCGAACTGGCGGTGTAACTGCAGGCGCGCTTCCGACTGCTGCAGACCGTTGCGGGCAAAGCCGGCCTCCGCGTCGACCTGCAACGCTTTCCGGTACCAGCCTGCGGCTGCCTGCCAGTCTTCGTCCCGGACCGCGGCCTCCGCCCGGCCGCGCAAGCGCGACAGTTCCGTCTGCTGACGCGCCTGCACCAGTCGCAGGCGTGCATCGCGCACCGCCGTGGATTCCGGTCGTATTTGTGCGGCGGTTTCCAGCGCGCGGCCCGCGGCATCCAGCCGCCCCTCATCCAGTGCGCCCAGTGCCTGGCTCATGGCGTCACGGAAGCGCCGGTCCGCCAGTTGCGCAGTTACCCGCTGCAGACGGTCACGGGCCGGTTGATATTCGCTGTCCAGCTCCAGCGCCGCGGTATAGCCCGCCGCAGCCGCCTCCAGGTCTTCATTACGTTCGGCCGTTTCACCGGCGGCCACCTGCGCCAGCACACGACGTCGTACTTCGGCCCGTGCCAGCGCGTGAACCGCCACCTCGTGTTGTGGATCAATTGCCAGTGCCAGCTCCAGTTGCTGCTGCGCGCTGTCCGGCTGATTCTCCTCCAGTGCCACCAGGCCGGCGTCCAGGGCTTTGGTGAATATCTGCGGCTTGCGGTCTTCCAATTGTTGCAACCGCTGCAGCGCATCCCCATAGCTACGCGCCGCAGCGGCAAAACGTCGCTCACCGAAGCGACGATCTCCATTGGCGGCCAGTACTGCGGCTTCTTCCCACAGCGGCGCTCCCCACACCGGCGCACGATCCAGTTCCAGTCTCGCCTGTAACTGCAGGTACTGCTGCAGGCCCTGTTCAGCCGCGGCTCGCGCAGCCGGCGCGGCGGACCCTGCAGCAGACGGCGCTTTGCCGACCACTGCGTCGTCAACGCCGGTCGGTACAGGCACCAGTCGCGGCAACACCAGCACCACCAGCAGGCCAAGCAACAGAACGACGGCAAGCGCGATCCCAACCCGGCGACGCCCGGGCGCACCCCGCGCAGGAGATGCGGGCTGTTGTCCGGGCGGACGCAGGGGCGGATGCAGCCCGGGGTCGGGTCCGCCAGCGCTGTTGCGGTCAGCGGATGACATGCGCTTCCCTCAGTGTACGTCCCCGGGCAGGCCGGTCTCGGCTGCATAGATTCGCTTCAGCAGGGCGCGCCACTGGGCGTACTGCACCTCGGCGGACCCGGTCAGTTCGTGGGTCTGCCCTTCCACCTCTACCACCAGTGGCCTGGTTTCCGCGGCAAACGAGTCCCCCAGCTCCTTGATGGCGTCCCGGTGGATGGTGGTTTCCGAGTCCTTGTCGAAGCCGGTCTTCAGCGCATAGGCGCCACCGACCACCATGACGTTACGCAAGGTACCGGTAGACGCGCGGGTACTGTTGCCACCCAGCGCTTCGATGGCAATCGCGCCGATAATAGCCGCGGCGCCGATCAGTTTCCGGTTCCTGGCTTCGCGCTGGATAGCTCGCATCGATTCCAGTTCTTCGAGACGCGTTTTGCGCCACTGCAAATACGGCTCGCGCATGGACTGGTAAAAATTATCAAAATGCCCGTTCAGGGTGTCGATGAGCAAAAAGTCCCGTTCCCGGATGGCGTTCACACGCCGTACCATCGGGTCTTCCCCGGCCGGCAGGCGCACGATGGTAAAGTGGCCCTCCTCGTCACCCTGCAGGTAGGGCCTGAAAACGTCCGGCGCCAGGTCGGTGGCAAAGCGCAGACCGGCAATACGCCGGATCGTCAGGATATCCTTTGGCGCCAGGGTTGCCCGGTAGATCGCGAGGTCGTTGGCAATGGCGTTGAACAGGGGCTGGAAGACGTCCCTGCCCGCCTGTTCCGCAGCCTGGTAGGCCTGCAGGGAAACCTCGGCATCGTAGGTACTGCTGAACCACTCACGACCGCTGGCATCCAGGGCGGTAATCTTCAGTTGCAGCCGTTCGCCGTCCGATGCAAGGATCACGCCCTGTACCAGGACCTCGCCGCCTTCAGTACCGCGGGGCACTACCCGCACTGCACCCCAGTAACCGGTTTTCTCCATGGTGTCGCGCAGCAACATGGGCAGGTAGCGTGCCTCGGCCTCGCGAATATCCACCGACATACCCTGTGCGTCGTCTTCGTCCACCGGCAACTCACCCGGTTCAAACAACTCGATCCAGACATCCAGCAACTGGTTCTCGCTGAGTTCGCCGACCGGCCGGTCGATCGCCACCTCGCCGTCGACACTGCGATGGGAGGCAATGGTGCTGCAACCGGACAGCAGGACCAGCGCCCCGAGCAGCAGGCCGCGCACGGCGGCCAGCCCGGGGCACGACTGCCTCAGCGGGTTCCCTGTTTGTACTTCCGGTATTCTTCCCACAGCTTTTTCTTCATCTCCGGATCCGTCTCGCGTTCGGCTGCCTCGCGCAACTGACGCGCTACTACATCGTCATCACTGCCATCCCCAACGTCCTGTGGAGGTTCGCCGGCGGTCGACTGTTGCCCCGGACCACCCGCGCTACCGCTGGTGGTCGGGGGCCTGGCAAGTTCACCTCGTTCATCCTTTTCGGCGGGCGCACCGGTACCACCCCCTTCTGCACGCGCATCCCCCGATCCGCCTTCACCGCTGCGCCCTGCCTGGCCTGCACCGCCAGCGGTACGGGGCCGGGCAGCCTTCACCCGCTCCTGCTCACGCAACAACCGCTGGTCAAACTCACCCAGGCCTGCCTTGAGTTCGGCGTCCAGTGCCGCAGCCCGCTCGGCTTCGGTCTGCTCGGCCTGTGGATCGATCGCAGCGGGCCGGGGCACGATGACCGGCTGTGGGCAATCCAGGTCGGGCGGTAGCGAAATACGCTCCGCCGCCAGGGCGGCACAATCCGCAGCCACCCGTTCCCGCAGGCGCTCCAGGTAAGCCGCGTATTCGTCGCGTTCACCCGCCCCCAGGCTCCCGGTTTCACGGTGCCGCGCGAAATCCGCACGCGCCGCCTGCAGCGCCGCCTGGTCCGCCCGCAGCCGTTCAAGCAATTGCGTATCCCGGGCCGCCTGCACGGGTGCTGCCAGGAGCAGGATCAACAGGGTAAACAAGTGTTTGTATAGACGCATACCAGGCTCCCGCACCTGCTACAGACCGCCGGGGAGCTCCCGGGTTTCCCGGTTATCATAACTGCATGCACCAGCAGGCGCGACAGAACGCCTGCCGCTATACGTAGCACCCGTGTCGATGGGAAGGAAGCCTCGGATGCCGTACCCGGAACACGGCCGGACAGCTTGTCCGCTTGCCTTTCCCGGGTGGCCCTTGAGGAACACCAGCTCGCACTGACCTGCAGGCGTGATCCAGAAAGCAGGGAGCTGGAACCGGCGGGCCTTTCTTGCCGGTACCCGGTCAATGGTTGTGAAATACTCGTTTTAGACATGAACCTATATTGACGATTCAGGAAATTATAGAGTGATTGGCAACATGCCCTGGATGGCCTGATCACGAGGGGATCCCACCTATGAGACTGTATTTATTGGTAATATTGTTATCCTGACAGCATGGTTCGGTAGCGACTTTTTCTTGACGAATCCTTGTTTTGGGACTATATTCCCAATTATGAGCGATTCTATCCAGCAAACGCTGTCCACGGCTGTACTGGCCATACTCCGACCCCTGGTTCGAGTACTGCTACGTAACGGCATCGCCTATGGCAGCTTTGCCGAGCTGGTCAAAAAGACCTACGTCGAGGTGGCCTTCAGCGAGTTCGCGCCGGACACCGGGAAACAGACCATTTCGCGCGTATCCGCCCTTACCGGGCTGACCCGCAAGGAAGCCCGGCGTATTAACGGGCTGGAACAACCGGACCAGCGTGAAAGCGAACAACGTTACAATCGTGCCGTACGCGTACTGTCAGGCTGGGTAAACGACCCGGAATTTCACACGGCCGAAGGTAAACCGTCTGACCTGCCTCTGGAGGGCGAACACAGGTCATTCGCGGCG
The DNA here is from genome assembly GCA_011371465.1 of Gammaproteobacteria bacterium. Classification (GTDB taxonomy): domain Bacteria; phylum Pseudomonadota; class Gammaproteobacteria; order DSM-19610; family DSM-19610; genus Thiogranum. Next base: position 4,220 of record DRQL01000228.1, read on the forward strand.
CTTGTAAAAAAATACAGCGGGGATGTACCCACCCGGTCCATGCTGACCGTACTCCTTTCGGCGTCCGCGATCGAGAAAACCGGAGACGGTATACGGCTGGTCAAACCGGTGTATGTTCCCGGCAATGACCCGGCCGACAAGCTGGCGATACTCGGCACCGATACCGCCGAACTCATTGCCACCATCGACAACAACATCGTGAACGAGGCGCAGGGACTGCGCTTCCAGCGCAAGGTTTCCAACGCCCGGATCGGCAGCGACGCACTCCCGGGTTTCAGGAAGCTGTCTGCCAGGAAGGCGCAGCAGTTGCTGGAACAGCTGGATACCTGGCTGTCCCGGCACGAAAGCAACAGCGCGGAGCAGGATAGCGAGCCGGGCCACTACGTCAGCCTTGGCATTTACTACTACGAATCACCGCAGGACGAGGAGCATCCATCATGAGCAGAAGCGGAAAACCTGTCTGGATTGTGTGTACAGCAGCACTGCTTGCCCTCGCGGGCTGTGGTGGCGGCGGTGGCGGCTCTTCCGTAGCCGGCATAGGCGGTACCGGCGTTCGGGTTGCCGGCGTCGGAACCGGTACCACCACCGGCTTTGGCAGTATCATCATCAATGATATCCGCGAGTTTGCCATCAACGGCCAGACCCGGATATTGAAAGATGGTGTGGAAATCACCGAAGCAGCACTTTTGCAGGAAGGCCGGGGGCACGTCACGCATGTAGAAATCGGCGAAGATGTCAGCGCCGATTTCACCAGCGGCACCGCCGTTACCATCCGTATCGATAACAGCGTAAAAGGCCCGGTGACCTCCACTGCACCGCTGGCGGTACTGGGACAGACCATTGTTGCGACCGGTGACACGGTGCTCGCCAACCTCAACAGCGTCAGCGACCTGGTCGTGGGTGACGAGACCGAAGTCAGCGGATTCCCTGATGCCAGCAACGTCATTCAGGCTACCCGTATACAGCACAAGGCCGGCGGTATCCCGGTATGGAAACTGACCGGCACAGTCAGTAATGTCAGCGCCGGCGGTTTCAACATCGGCAGCCAGAATGTGCAACTCAACGGAGTCGTGCCACGCGATTGCGGTGCCGGACTGGCCAATGGCAACTTCGTTGAAGTCAAGGCAGACCGGGACCCGGCATTCGTTGCCGGCAATCCGCTGGCCACCGTGACCGATGTCGAATGCCAGGTACCCGGTATCGGCACGCCCGCCAATGCAACGGGTACCGTGCTGGAGTCCGAAGTCGAGGGTCTGGTCACCGTGATCACCAGCACACTGCCGGTGGTGGATATCGTGATCGGTGGACAGCGCGTACAATCAACGGCTTCCACCACTTTCGAGGGCGGTGCTGCACAGGACATCGTATCCGGTTCCAAGCTGGAAGCCGAAGGCACCCTGAACACATCCACCGGCATACTGACTGCCGAGAAAATCAAGTTCCGCGAAACCCGGGTTCGTGTCGAGGCACCGGTAAACATACCCGCCAGCGGACTGGGCAGTGCCTTTACCATCATGGATATTGTTGCCGTCAACACGACCTCGTTGACCGAAGATAACGACGGGCTGATCAACGGCAGCGGGATCACCGGAAACCGCCAGGTCGAGGTGCGCGGTTACGTGGACAGCAACGGCACCGTTTTCGCAACCGAGGTACGCGACCGGGGCACCGCTGACCTGACCAGGGTACGCCTGCGCGGCCCGGCCAGTGACACATGCGCCCCGCTGTCCGGTGATCATGAACTGGCTGTGCTGTCCGTCATAATCGATACCAGTGACCCGGGCACACTGTTCAGCAATGAAGCCGGTCCGCTGCCGGACAGTACCGCCCTGTGCAACCTGATCAGTATCGGCACACCGGTACAGGCGGAGAAAGGAACCTTCAGCAGCACCCCGGCACGCATCGATAATGCAGAGCAGATAGAAATCGAAGACTAGCCTTTCTCAGGGAACAGGGGCGGAGGGATTTTCCATTCC
>DRQL01000229.1 GCA_011371465.1 Gammaproteobacteria bacterium
CCCAGCGCCGATACTGCCACCGGTTTTTTATCCAGCACATGCAGAAGAATGCTGAGATCATGCGGGGCGAGGTCCCAGATGACGTTGACATCGCGCTGAAAAAGACCGAGGTTGATGCGCGTGGAATCGAAATACAGTATTTCGCCCAGCTCACCGGAAGCAACCAGCCTGCGCATCATCTCCACCGCACCGGTAAACAGGTAGGTGTGATCGACCATCAGCAGGCGGTCATGCTTTGCCGCTATTTCGACCAGTCTTTCCGCCTCGCGGACGCTGGTGGCCAGCGGCTTCTCCAGCAACACATGCTTGCCGGCGCGCAGGGCTGCTGACGCGATGGAAAAATGGCTGCCTACCGGCGTGGCGATGGCGACGGCTTCTATATCCGGGTCGCCCAGCAAGGCACGGTAATCGGTGGTGCCGGGTATACCCGGGAAATCTTCGCCCATACGCTTCAGCTGCACCGGATCCCGGTCTGCCACCGCCGCCATTTCGCAGTCGGCAGCCCGGGAAAAATTACGTACCAGGTTTGGACCCCAGTAACCGTAACCGATCACCCCGACACGTACCGCTCGGCCGGCCTGCTCTGCGGGGAAACGCGGTTCTGCGGGCGGAAAATCCAGCAGTTTTTTCGCTGCCAGTGCATTGGATTTGGACATAATGAATTCCGGTAACCTGTTTGCCCAAAACGAAGCAAGATGCATACCACTCCCCGGTAGCCGGAAATCCGCCAGTCCCGGTCAGGCCACTCAAAACGGTTCGGTGGATTGGTACGAATCTGGCATATTGCTTTCACGTTATGAACAGGACAGGCTCTACTACCTTAATTGATGAACAACCCGTGTTGACAGAAACCGCGCGGGAAACAGCCCTGGCCCAGGCGGATGCCGGTGTCGCAACCGCCCTGGAAAAAGCCGAGTGGCAAAAGGTGCTGTTTGCGCCCCGGCCCTCCCGCTACCAGCTTGGCCTGCTGGAACCGCACTGGCCGCTGAGGACCATTCACATCCAGGTGCACAGGAATCAGCCTTTCGAGTTTGTCGCCGGACTGGTTCCTGCCTTTGCAGCCTATGCCGACCTGGACGTGGAATTCAGCTATTCGGCGTACGATGACGCGCTGAATTTCCCGGCGCACGGGATCGCGGATATCGAGATCGTGTGGCTGGATTTCGATCGTTACGCCAAAAACCTGACGCCTGACGAACTGCTGGACTGGTTATTCGAACGGCTCGGGTACCTGCGCGAACGCTCCCCGGCCCGCCTGCTGGTCTGCAACTGGGCCTCGACGCAACCTGCAGCCACGAGTTTCAACCAGCAGCTGAATGCGCGTCTGGCGGGTATCGCAGATGCATCGGTCTGTGACCAGGCCAGCCTGCTGTCCAGGCTGGGCAGTGACTACTTTGACGACCGCAATATTGCGCTGGCCGGAAGCGCACTGAGTAACGCCGCCTGCATGGAAACCGCCAGGATGTTTGGCCTGACCTGGTTACCCGCGGCGGTTCATCCACGTCTGAAAGCCATCGTTGTCGATCTCGACCATACCCTCTACGCCGGTGTCGCCGGGGAAGACGGAATCGACCGGCTGCAACTGGAACCCGGCCACATTGAACTGCAGAAACAACTGTCCGCGCTGCAGGATTCCGGCATACTGCTCGCTGTCTGTTCCAGGAACCATCCCCGGACCGTGGACAGGCTGTTCCGGCAACGCAGGGATTTCCCCCTGGCACTGGAGCACTTTTCCACCGTGGTTGCCAGCTGGTCTTCCAAGGTTGCGGGGTTACGCAGCATTGCCGATACCCTGTCGATCGGGATGGATACCATCCTGTTTATCGATGACAACCCCGCTGAACTGGCTGAGGTTGCGGCAGCGTTTCCGGAAATCCACACGCTGCTGGCAGGCACAGGTCCGGCGGCCACGCACGAAGTTCTGTCCCGCTATCCACGCCTGCACCAGTGGCAGGCCCACCGGGAAGATGCACTGCGATCGGCGGATATGACCGCCAACCGGGAGCGGCGCAGGCTCCGCGACGAGACCCCGGACCGTGGCAGCTACCTGCAAGCCCTCGGCATGGAGCTGGTGTTTCACCTTAACCCGCAGCAGCTGCGCGGCCGACTGCACGAGCTGTCCGTCAAGACCAACCAGTTCAATACCGCCATGCTCCGCCTCAGTGAACACGATATTGCCGCCAGGTTTTCCGACCCGGACTGCTTTACCATCGCTGTCGAACTCAGGGACCGTTTGTCCGAAAGCGGGGTGATTGCTGCACTGTTTGCGCACACGGAGAATGCAACGCTGGTGGTGGACGAAATCTGTATCAGCTGCCGTGCGCTGGGTCGCGAGATCGAACCGGTCATCCTGGTCGAGTCACTGCAAAAGATGATGCAGCTTGCCGCGGCCGATACCGCCACCATCAAACTGACCCGTGGACCGAAGAACGCGCCGGCGCTTGCCTGCCTTGAGACTGTTTTCCAGCCCGCCGGGCAGACCGGTCTCGACGAAACGGAGTACACCTGCAGTACGGATCGGCTGCTGAACATTCCAACCCGCGATTGCGTCCATGTACGCTGGGAGAACTAGACCATGCATGACCCGGATATTGAAACACTGGTAAGCGAGTGCCTCTCCCAGGTGCTGAAAAGACCGATTGAGGCCGGCACAGCGGTTGCCCGGGAGGATGACGGGAGCTGGGATTCGCTACGACACGTTGAACTGGTCTTTTTGCTGGAGGATCGCGCCGGTATCCGTTTTACCCAGGAGGAGATTACCGGCATTCGGGATTCGAGGGACATCGTTCACCTGGTTGCCGGCAAGCATGGATCATAATATCACCGTAAGCGGGTACTATTTCGAACTCCGCCCCGTCAGGCTGGATGATGCGGCTTTCATGATCGGTCTGCGTACAGATCCCGAACTGGCCACCTACCTGAATCCCACGTCCGGGCGCCTGGAAGACCAGCGGGACTACCTGGAAAACTACTTTTCCACGCCGGGGGACTATTACTTTATCGTACAGGGGAAGGCTTCCGGTGAACCGGAAGGCATGCTGGCCGTCTACGATATCGACCAGCGCTCGCAGAGCGCCGAGTGGGGCCGATGGATTCTCAGGAAGGATTCCCTCGCCGCGGTAGAAAGCGCCTGCCTGGTATACCGGGTCGGACTGGAGGAACTCGGGATGAAGGAGCTGTACTGCCGCACCGTCGCCCGCAACGAGCGCGTGGTTTCCTTCCACGACTCCTGCGGCCTTGTCCGCGCACGGGACCTGCCCGGCTATGTCCGCATAAACGGCGTCGAGCATGACTCGGTTGAACAGGTAATGAACGCCTCCATCTGGCCTTCCTGCCGTCAACAGATGGAAGCAAGAGCGCGGCAGATCGCCACCTTGCTCAACAGGTAGACCCGCATGGAATTTCATCACATCGGTATTGCCTGCACGGATATTGAGAAAGAATCGCGCTATCACGAACTGCTTGGCTACCGCGTGGAGTCCGGTGATTTTGTCGACCCGGCGCAGGGCGTACGCGGCCGCTTTCTCAACGGGGGCGGACCGCGGCTGGAACTGTTGTCCCCGCTGGACGGCTCCAGTACGCTTGCCCCGTGGCTGGAAGCAGGGACCAGGATGTATCATCAGGCCTACACCACGCCGGATATACACGGCAAGATCGAAGAACTGCAGTCACAGCGTGCGCGACTGATGGTTGCCCCGGTCCCCGCTGTTGCATTCGACGGGCGCCCGGTCTGCTTCCTCATGCTCCCCACCATGTCGCTCATCGAACTGATACAGGAAAAATGACCATGCAGCCGGACAACATGCCATGAACAACGCGGAACAGGTGCGCCTGGATACCATTGCCCTTGACCCGAAATACGCAGAGGGCCCGAATGAATCGATGGTCGAATACTCGTTCGAGGTCTTCAGCCGCTACCTGGAAGACGGACCCACGCTGGAAATGGGGCCGGCGGAAGGCGTGATGACCCGCCATCTCGTCGAGGCCGGGTACCCGCTTACGGTGGTTGAAGCATCCGGCCGGTTCTGTAACGACCTGAAAGCACGACACCCCGGTATCCACGTCGTGCAATCCCTGTTTGAAACCTTTTCTCCCGCACAGAAATTCACCAACATCATACTCGGTCATGTACTCGAACACGTCGAAAACCCGGCAGCCATACTCGCACGGGTAAAAGAATGGTTGGCCGAAGACGGGAGGATTCTCGCTGCGGTCCCCAACAGCCGTTCGCTGCACCGCCAGGTCGGCGTACTGCTGGGACAGCTGCCGATAGAATCCGCCCTCAACGAAGCCGACCTGCAGCACGGACATCGCCGCGTATACGACCCGGAGAGTTTCCGGCATGAATTCATGGTCGCCGGACTGGACATCAGGGTATTTGGCGGTTACTGGCTCAAGCCGGTGTCCAATGCCCAGATAGAGGAACACTGGACCCGGGAGATGATTTCCGCATTCATGCAGCTGGGGGAACGTTACCCGGATATTGCCGCGGAGATCTATGTCATAGCGGGTAATCCTTGACCTTCCTGCCCTGCCCCCGGATGCCGGGACCCATGCACCAGGAAGCGCACGTCTGGCTGGTTGTCCCGGAATCCGTGCAGGACCCGGACCAGCTGGAACAGTTCCGCTCCATCCTGTCTGACGACGAGCTGGCCCGCTACCGGCGCTTTCATTTCCCGGAAGACCGCCAGCGTTTCCTGGTTTCACACGCCATGGTTCGCCAGGTGCTTTCCGGCTATGCCAGCCTGGCCCCGGAGGAATGGCGCTTCACCCGCGCACAACACGGACGCCCTGAAATCGCCAACCCGGATACCACCGGCCTGCGCTTCAACCTCAGTCACACGCGCGGGCTGGCAGCCTGCGTGGTAACGCGCGACTGCGCCTGTGGCATCGATACCGAACAACTGGACACACGCCATCACCTGGCCGGTATTGCGCGCCGCATGTTCTCGAGCGAAGAATACCGGCAGCTGGAGACCCTGACCGGCACAGCATTGGCCGAGGCCTTCTTTACCGGCTGGACCCTGCGCGAAGCCTTTGTCAAGGCCAGGGGCATCGGGATCTCCTACCCGACACGCAAGCTGCACTTTGACGTGAAGAATGACCGCGCGATCCGGGTACGCTTCGAAGCGGAGCTGAACGAAGATCCCGCGCGCTGGCAATTCAGCTTACTGAAGCCTGCTGCAACGCACGTCGCCGCCGTGGCCCTGCACACGGAACCGGCATGCGAATACCGTGTCGTACAACGCTGGTTTGGCACGGATCATGACGGAAAACCGGGACCCGCATGAAGCGGGGCATCCGCAGGAAAATCCGGCAGCGCCCTACAGGAACTTGAACAGGTTCAGGTCCTGGACCCGGATAAAGGCCTGTTGCGCCGCCTGCAGGCCCACGCTCTGGCGGTTCAGGCGACTGGCAGCCTCGGCGTAGTCCAGGTCCTCGATGGTGGACCGGGTCTGCTCCAGCTGCCCCAGCAGTCCCTCGTTGATGGAGCGCTGACTGTCCAGTGCATTGAGACGAGCTCCGGCACCGGCCCTGAAACCGAGCATGTGCTCAACAGCCCGGTCGACCTGGGCCAGGCTGTTACTGTTGGGCGTGTTGGCTTCGAGATCGGTCGCCAGCGTTTCCAGTGTTGTGAAAATACTCTCGAACCCTCCGCTGCCATCCGCGATATCCATAAAGACCGCCTGGCCGGAATCACCGTCGGCGATCTGCCGGGCCGGGCCGACCTGAATCTGGCGCTGGCCACTGTCGCCGGCGTAACTGAATACGCCCGGTGCAGTTTCACTGAAGGGCACGGCAAGTACCTGGAACCCGGAAAACATGAACTGTCCGTTGGCATCCTTGCGGTTGGCCAGGCCCATGACCTCCCCGGCCAGCTGGCGTATCTCGGCTGCTATCGCAGCGCGCTGCGGGGCACCGTTGGTATCGTTAAGTGCCGCCACTGTCAGCTCCCGGACACGCTGCAGGGCATTGCCCACCGCACCCAGCGCGGAATCCTCCAGCTCCAGGCGGGCGCGCGCGGCCAGTATATTACTCTGGTATTGCTTCGTGAGTTTGGCCGATTCGGACAAGCCGACCAGCTGCGCCGCGCCGGTCGGGTCGTCGCTGGGCCGGTTAATGCGTTTCCCGGTCGAGAGCTGGTTCTGGGTTTCAAACAAACGGGCCTGCTGGTCCAGTATGGACCCGATACCCTGGTTAAACAGTTGCAGACTGCCGATGCGCATGGCTACCTCCCCACCGCCGACAGCAATGTCTGAAAGGTGGAATCCGCCACCGAAATCACCTTGGCAACCGCCTGGTACGCCTGCTGGAAGCGGATCAGGTCCGCTGCTTCTTCATCCAGGTTGACACCGGATAACCTGTTGCGTGATTCCTTCGCCTGGGTCAGCAGCGCGGCCTGTGCCTTGGCGCTGATTTTCGCGCTGCTGGTCTGCGTGCCCAGTTGTGCAATCAACTGCCCGTAGGCACCCTGGAAACTGGTCGTCCCGCCTTCCATGGTCTGCGCAGTCTGCAGTCCCGCCAGCAGCAGCGCATTGCTGTTGTCACCCGGCGCCGGACTGCCGGCCATCGCCGCCGCGGCAATTTCACGCGGGTTGCTGAGTAACACGCCCATGCCCGCAGCGCCGCTGCGCGTAGGGCGAATCCGGAAACGGTCTCCGGCTGCAGCGCCGGCAGTCACCTCGACACTGAGTCCGTCGAACAGAAATGGATCTGCCGCTGTGCCGCTGCCGGTCATACTCACTGCCTGGCTGTCACTGACACGGCTGGCCGTCCACACTGCACCATCAAACGACAGCGTGTAATCCTGCGTGGTCAGGTTACTGATATTGGGCGTGTCAAACGCAGCGGTCACCGTGGCGGTGCCGGTATTCGTGGCAGTACTCGCCACCAGTGGTGTGGTCACGGAAAAATAGTTCGTACCGGCTGCGCCGTCCAGGTCCATGCCGGCGCTTTGCTGCAGATTGAATTGCGTCGCCAGGCTGACCGCGATCCTGCCCAGGGAGTTCTGCGCCGGGTTCAGCATCTGGTCGCGCAAATCCAGCAATGCACCCAGCTTTCCACCATTGAGGTTATCCGTAATCACGGCGGAAGCGCCGCCACTGACAATGGCGATTTCCGCGCGACTGCTGTCGAACTCGTTGCGGGTAACCTGCAGTGGCGAATCCAGGAAACGCGTTACCAGTGCCTGCCCGCTGCCCACGAACACGTTCACCGCCCCGTCATCCTGCTGCACCGTGCGTACCGACACCAGCTTTGACAGCTGGTTGATCAACCCGTCGCGTTTGTCCAGCAGATCGTTCGGCACCGCACCGGTACCCTGGCTGGTCGCATCGACCACACTACGGTTGGCATCGGCTATTGCCGAGGTAAGGCCATTGATTTCGGTAACGATGCTGTCCAGACTGCCATTGATCTCGCGGCGCATGGAATCGAGCTGGCCGTCCAGGTTCTGCAGGCGCGACACCAGCGAGCCGGACTCCGACAGCAGCAACTGGCGTGCGGGGATGGATGCAGGATCATTGGCAACCGTCTGCACGGCATTGAAAAAGCTTTCCAGGCCCGCGCCGAGACCCGCATCGGCATTGCCCAGCAGGTCACTCACACGGGAAGAGTAATTGAAATAGGTCTCGTACTGCGAGGTGGCGCTGCTGGTTTCGCGCAGGCGGTCAACCGTAAACTGGTCGAACATGCGCTCGATTTTTTCAATCTTGACACCATTGCCGACGTAGCCCTGACCGGTGAAGCTGGACTGGCGGGTACCCAGTTCGACCCGCTGCCGCGAGTAGTTTTCATTGTTGGCATTACTGATGTTATTACCGGTCACCGATATGGCTCGCTGAAAAGCCTGCAGGCCGGATGCCGCTGTGCCGAGTAGTCCTACTGCCATGATGTATACCCCTGCCCTGTGTGACAGCGTACTGTGGACCGCGTCATGATATCGTTCGTCTTCATCAACTCGTCGGCTCCCCGGCATCTTCCCGGACAGCCGGCGCCAGCTCACGGAGCGGTTTGCTGTTCATGATTTCACCAATCTTGTCTGCATAACCGGGGTCTGTTGCGTAGCCTGCCTGTGACAGGGCGCGCACAAAAGACGGTGCATCACCACCCGCCTGCAGCGCTTCCCGGTAACGCGGCCTGGACTTGAGGAAGTCAGCGTAGTCGGCAAAACTGTCTGCCAGCGACGGGTAGGCCCTGAAGGCAGCGCGTTCCCTGCGCATCAGGCCATCCCTGAATTCAACCGTTTCACTCACCGCCCGCTCACCCTGCCATTGCGTATCTGCCTTTATACCAAACAGGTTGAAGCTGTTCTGGCCATCCGCCGTGCGGATCATGTTCCTGCCCCAGCCGGTCTCCAGTGCCGCCTGGGCGACCAGGGCCTCGGGGCGGGTGCCCAGTGCCTGCGCGGTACGCTGTGCGTGCGGCCACAGGGCGCGTACAAAATCTTCCCTGGACGCCGGCTGCCAGTCTCGCGGCGCCGCTGCACCCGGCTGAACCTGCGTCCCGGACGCCAGTGAATCCGGTGCCGGCATCTGCCGTGCGCGTGGCACTCGCTGTTGCGGGTCGAAGGCCAGGGGCACGGCATCCGCGACCGCCTCCGCTGTGCCGGGTTCCGTACTGTCCGGACGCCGCAGCTGCTTCACCATCATTTCCGCCAGCCCCAGGCCCTGCTTTTTACTCATATCGAGCGCCAGCTGATGGTCATACATGGACTGGTAGGTTTTGGTATGTTCG
>DRQL01000230.1 GCA_011371465.1 Gammaproteobacteria bacterium
CAGTGCGAAATCTCGGCCAGCGTTACCGGCCCTTTGGGCTCATGGATAGCCAGGTCCATCATGGCCGTGACGGCGTAACGGCCTTTGGTTGAAAGTCTCATCCGCGCACCTTTGCCGGCCGACCGTGGAAATACCGGTCAACATAAATAAACCAAGCAATTTAGTCAAGTATTATCTGCAGGGGGGGATGAGAAGTCAGGACTCGAAACTGAGCGCCTGCTCCGCTTCGAGGGTCTGCACGGCGTCGGACAGCTGTTCCCTGGCCGGCGAGAACGCGTGCCCGCTGCGCAGGCAGTAACCCAGCCACTTGTGCAGGAATCGGTTCACCTGCCACTTGGTTTGTATAGAATAGCGATGACGGAAACGGTCGTAGTCCGCGTCGCGACGTCCGCGGCGCCGGCCACGTGAAATAACCTCGGCCAGTTGCGCGTCGTGGTACATGCGGATGACCACATCCGGTGCCGGAAAGCTGCCCTGCGGGTCGACAAACCGGTAGGTCAGGTTCAGCGTCGTTGTATATTTGCTGCGCTCAACCACTGTAAGATGCAGGTCCAGCGCACCGTCAACCAGGGACAGACTGCTGGCCTGTACCGCGTCGAGATCAGGCACGAGCTGTCGCAACTGAATATAGTTCAGCTCATAGAGTTCCATGAGCGCGGGCAGGTCACGGGCCCGCACCCCGGGGTGAACCTTATATTTGCAGGTATGACGCATAAGCTGATACTAGCATAGTAAAATGACGCTTCCTTCAGGAAGTTGCCACAGGTTATTCAGGGACTCTATCGGCTGTGGATAATGAACCTTGACGCTTGACAAATGCACAAACAAGAACTAGCAAAAAAGGATACCCGTCGTTGTGAATACACTGGAAGTCAAAACCCGACCTTTCCCCGACCAGAGACCGGGCACCTCCGGCCTGCGTAAAAAAGTACCCGTATTCCAGCAGCCGCATTACCTGGAAAATTTTGTACAGTCGATATTCGACAGCCTGGAAGGCTTCCAGGGCAAGACGCTGGTGGTGGGCGGCGACGGCCGCTACTACAACCGGCATGCCATCCAGGTCATCCTGCGCATGGCGGTGGCCAATGGCTTCGGTCGCGTGATCGTCGGCCGGGGCGGCCTGTTTTCCACCCCGGCGGTTTCCTGCATCATCCGCAAGCGCAGGGCCTTTGGCGGTATCGTGCTTTCCGCCAGTCACAACCCGGCCGGGCCCGACGGTGACTTCGGCATCAAGTACAACATCGCCAACGGCGGACCGGCCCCGGAAAAGATTACCGAGGCCATCTTTACCCGCAGCCGCAACCTGCAGTGCTACCTGACTACCGACAGCGACGATATCGACCTGGATACAGCAGGCGAACAAAAGCTCGGCTCCACCCTGATCGAAGTCATCGACCCGGTCGCCGACTATGCCGACCTGATGGAGCACCTGTTCGATTTCGACCGCATCCGCAGCCTGATCGACTCCGGCCTGTTCAGCATGCGCTTCGACGCCATGCACGCGATTACCGGCCCCTACGCCGTCGAGATTCTCGAAAACCGCCTGGGTGTTGAACCCGAAGCACTGATGCACGCCACGCCGCGGGAAGATTTCGGCGGCGGACACCCCGACCCGAACCTGGTCTATGCCAAAGAACTGGTCGATGTCCTGTTCGGTTCGCAGGCACCAGACTTCGGTGCAGCTTCCGACGGGGACGGGGACCGCAATATGATCCTCGGCCGCCAGTGTTTCATTACCCCCAGCGACAGCCTGGCGGTACTGGCCGCCAACGCGCACCTGACGCCGGGTTACCGCCAGGGCCTGGCGGGCATCGCGCGCTCCATGCCGACCTCGCAGGCCGCCGACCGGGTGGCCGATCGCCTCGGTATCGAGCTGTACGAAACCCCCACCGGCTGGAAATTTTTCGGCAACCTGCTGGATGCCGGCAAGGCAACCCTGTGCGGAGAAGAAAGCTTTGGCACCGGCTCGGATCACCTGCGGGAAAAAGACGGCCTGTGGGCCGTACTGTTCTGGCTGAACCTGCTGGCCGTACGCAAGGAATCGGTGCACGCTATCATCAGTGCCCACTGGCGCAGTTTCGGCCGCAACTACTATTCACGGCACGACTATGAAGGGGTCAATGCCGACGGTGCCGGCGAACTGATCGAGTCCCTGCGCGCGGCCGCCGGTTCATTGCCCGGCAAACGCTACGGCGATTACGAAGTGGCTTTCAGTGACGACTTTGCCTACACCGACCCGGTGGACGGCTCCCTGAGCGAACACCAGGGCATCCGCATCGGCTTCACGGACGGATCACGCATCGTGCTGCGCCTGTCGGGAACCGGTACCGAAGGCGCCACCCTGCGCCTGTACCTGGAACGCTATGAACCCGACCCGGCGCAACAGTCCCTGGATGCCCAGGACGCCCTTGCAGATCTGATTCGCATCGCGGAAGAGATTGCACGGATCCGGCATTTTACCCGGCGTGAAGCACCGACGGTCATCACCTGACCCGGACGAATGAGCGAACACCCTGCAAGCATGGAGCGCAGCCGGTTCCTGGCCGGACTCGACTTGCCCGCACACTGCATACTGAGTGAAGAAGCGGAACTGCGCCCCTACGAGTGCGATGGCCTGTCGGCGTACCGCCGCCTGCCCTGGCTGGTGCTGATCCCGGAAACCCTCGAACAGGTACAGGCCATCCTGGCGTACTGCCACCGGCTGAAAGTGCCGGTCGTCGCGCGCGGTGCAGGCACGGGGCTTTCGGGTGGCGCCCTGCCGCTCGAACACGGTGTGCTGCTCAGCCTCGCCCGCTTCACCGACATACTGGACATCGATACCGCCAACCGCCTGGCGCGGGTACAGCCCGGCGTGCGTAACCTGGCGATCTCGGAGGCGGTTGCCGCCCAGGGCCTGTACTACGCGCCCGACCCTTCCTCGCAGATCGCCTGCTCGATCGGTGGCAACGTGGCCGAGAACGCCGGCGGCGTGCACTGTCTCAAGTACGGCCTGACGGTCAACAACATCGCTGCGCTGAAAGTCGTTACCATGGAAGGCGAACTGCTGACCATCGGCAGTCACGCAGCGGACAGCGCCGGCTACGACCTGCTGGCACTGTTGACCGGTTCCGAAGGCATGCTGGGCGTGATCGTCGAAGTCACGGTGCGCCTGCTGCCGGTTCCGGAATACGCACAGGTCCTGCTGGCCGCATTCGATTCTGCAGAAAGCGCCGGTAACGCCGTTGCGGACATCATTTCCTCCGGCATCCTGCCGGCCGGACTGGAAATGATGGACAAGCTGGCTATCCGCGCCGCCGAGGACTTCGTACACGCGGGCTACCCGACCGATGCCGCCGCGATCCTGCTGTGTGAACTGGACGGCACCCGCGCCGAAGTCGACGCGCAACTGGAAAAGGTGCACGCCCTGCTCAGCCATGCCGGCGCCAGCGAGGTACGCACCGCCCGCGACCAGCAGGAGCGCCAGCGGTTCTGGGCGGGACGCAAGGCGTCCTTCCCTGCCGTCGGCCGCCTGTCACCCGATTACTACTGCATGGACGGCACCATCCCGCGCAAACACCTGGGCCGGGTACTGGCCACCATCAGCGAGTGGTCGGCCGAATACGGGCTGCCGGTCGCCAACGTATTCCACGCCGGCGACGGCAACCTGCACCCGCTCATCCTGTACGACGCCAACCAGCCGGGCGAACTGGAACGCACCGAGGAATTCGGCGGCCGCATCCTCGAACTGTGTATCGAAGCCGGCGGCACCATTACCGGCGAACACGGTGTCGGCATGGAAAAGATCGACCAGATGTGCACCCAGTTCAACCGTGCCGAGCTGGAACAGTTTCACGCCGTGAAACGGGCCTTCGACCCGGACGGCCTGCTGAACCCCGGCAAGGCCATCCCCACGCTGGCGCGCTGCGCCGAATTCGGTCACATGCACGTACACGGCGGCGCACTGCCCTTCCCTGAGCTGGAACGCTTCTAGGCATGCCTGAACAGGACCTGACGGATGCCTGGTGCGCCAGGATACAGGAAGCCGCCGCCACGCACCGGCCGCTGTATATACACGGCGGCAACAGCAAGGCCTTCTATGGCCGACCGGTTACGGGCGATGCCCTGGATACGCGCGAACACAGCGGCATACTGGACTACGAGCCTTCCGAACTGGTGATCCGCGCACGCAGCGGGACCGCACTCAGCGAAATCGAACAACGGCTCGAACGCCACCGGCAGATGCTGGCATTCGAACCGCCGCACTTCTCGCCCCACAGCACACTGGGTGGCGCCATCGCCAGCGGCCTGTCCGGACCGCGCCGGCCCTTTGCCGGTGCAGCCCGGGACATGGTACTGGGTGTCGGCCTCATCAACGGCAAGGGTGAAGCGCTGCATTTTGGCGGCCAGGTCATGAAGAATGTCGCTGGCTATGACCTGTCACGCCTGATGGCCGGCGCACTCGGCACCCTGGGGCTGCTGACCGACGTGGCGCTCAAGGTACTGCCCCGGCCGGAAACTGAATACACCCTGAAACAGGTCTGCAGCCAGCAGGAAGCGTTGTTGCGCTGCGCCGAATGGACGGCAAAACCGCTGCCGCTGTCCGCCGCCTGCTGGCACGATGAACACCTCTACCTGCGTCTTTCCGGTACCGAGGCCGGGGTGCGGTATGCCCAGCACCAGCTCGGCGACAGCCTGCTGGAGCAGGACTCTTCCTGGTGGCAGCGACTGCGCGACCAGCAGCTGGACTTCTTCCGGCGCGACGAGCCCCTGTGGCGACTGTCCGTGCCGCCGGCCACACCGCCGCTGGCCATAACAGGTGACTGGCTGATCGACTGGGGAGGCGGACAACGCTGGCTGTACAGCAAGGAAAATGCGGCCACTATCCGGCAGGTAACCGGCAGCGTCGGTGGACAGGCCACCCTGTTCAGAAATGCACAGGGCAAGGAAGATGTTTTCCAGCCATTGCCCGGTCCGCTGTTCAGCCTGCAACAACGCCTGAAGCAGGCGTTCGACCCCGAGGGGATTCTGAATCCCGGTCGGCTGTACGCGGGGCTCTAGCAAAATGTACGCAGAACCTGCACATCTCCATCCCCGCCTTCGGTATGAAAGTCGAAGCCTGCTTTCGCAGTCAGAGGACCGCTCCTGCAGGGTAATGCAAACTCCCCGCAGGAGCGCCGGCCTTCGGCGCGAAACCCCGGGTTACTGATCATGCAGACCAGGCTGACTGACACTTATAAAAACACGCCGCTCGGACAGACCGCCGACCAGGTGCTGCGCAGCTGTGTGCACTGCGGCTTCTGCAACGCCACCTGCCCGACCTACCAGTTGCTGGGGGATGAACTGGACGGACCACGCGGGCGCATTTACCAGATCAAGCAACTGCTCGAAGGCACGCCGGCGACCACCGCCGTACAACAGCACCTCGACCGCTGCCTGACCTGCCGCGCCTGTGAAACCACCTGCCCGTCGGGGGTCGAATACCACCGGCTGCTGGACATCGGGCGCGAACTGGTGGAACAGCAGGTGCCGCGCTCCTGGCTGCAACGGCGCTACCGCCGGCTGCTGCAGGCGGTCTTCGCTAACACCCGCCGGGTCGCCGCGCTGCTGTTTTTCGGTCGCCTGCTGCGCCCCCTGCTGCCCGCACCACTGCGCAAACGCATCCCGCTGGCGCGCAAGGTCCCCCTGCCTGCCGTTACGGCGCACGCACGCAGTATGCTGTTACTCGACGGCTGCGTACAACCGGCGGCGGCGCCACAGATCAACGACAGCGCCATTGCCGTCTTCGACCGGCTGTCCATCCGCCTGCAGGTCATCCCGGCAGCCGGCTGTTGCGGCGCACTGCACCAGCACCTCTCTGATACGGAGGCCGCCCGGCAGCAGGCGCGCATCAATATCGATGCCTGGTGGCCCTGCGTGGAACAGGGCGCGGAAGCCATCGTCATCACCGCCAGCGGTTGTGCGCCCATGGTCAAAGACTATGGTCACCTGCTGCGCGAAGACCCGCAGTATGCACAACGCGCTGCACGCGTCGGCGCCATGGCGCGTGACATCAGCGAAGTGCTGCGCGATGAAGACCTGACTGCACTGAAAGCCGGGAAGGATCGGCGCATCGCCTTCCATTCGCCCTGCTCCCTGCAACATGCCCAGCAACTGGACGGGGTGGTGGAACAGCTGTTGCGCGGCGTAGGCTACACGCTGGTACCGGTACAGGATGCCCACCTGTGCTGCGGTTCCGCGGGCACCTATTCCATCCTGCAGCCGCAACTGGCCAATCGTCTACGTACCCGCAAGCTCAGGGCCCTGCAGGAAAAACAGCCGGAACTGATCGCCACCGCGAACATCGGTTGCCTGTTGCACCTGCAGCAGGAAGCTGATCGGCCGGTAAAGCACTGGATCGAATTGCTCGCCAGCGCCTGACGAAACCGCTAGAATGCACCCCGCTGAACGTTCAACAGGATCTAGTCTAACCCGTCACATCATTGCGAGCGCAGCGAAACCGGCGCATGAGCGGTACACCGCACAGCGGTATGTATTGCGCTGAACCACGCGGCTGATCGAGATTGCCGCGGCGCTGACGTGATCCGCAATGACAGACCTCACAACCGGTACCCTTCATGTCCGATCCCCTGCTACCCCTCATCGCCGAACCCGAACAGCTGCAGGCCGTGCTGGGCCACGAAAACCTGGTCATCCTGCACATCACCAAGCCGGAACGGTATGCGGAGTTCCACGTGCCGGGCGCCCTGTTTCTCGAAGGCCTGCGTTACGTGCGCATCGAAAAACCGGTATTCGGCCTGTTGCCGACGGAAGCAAACTTCGGCGCGCTGCTGGAATCACTCGGCATCAGCCCCACCACCCACGTGGTCACCTACGACGATGAAGGCGGCGGCTGGGCCAGCCGGTTCCTGTGGACGCTGGATGTCGCCGGCCACCCGCACTTCTCCCTGCTCAACGGCGGGCTCAACAGCTGGGTCAACGAGGGCTTCCCGATCAGCCGGGAAACGGCTGCACCCGGCCCGGCCACCAGCTACCCGGTCACCTGGCATAACGAGCCGCTGGCGGATACGGATTACATCCTGTCCCGCCTGGGCAGTGCCGACCTCGGGCTGCTCGACAGCCGCACGCCGCAGGAATTCAGTGGCGAGAAAAAATTCTCTGCGCGCGGCGGCCACATCCCCGGGGCCGCGCTGCTGAACTGGATCGACACCATGGACCAGGGCCGCAACCTGCGCCTGAAACCGGAAGCGGAACTGCGTGAAATGCTGGAACAGCGCGGACTCACCAGCGACCGGGAAATCGTGTGCTACTGCCAGTCACACCACCGCTCGTCGCATTCCTACATCATGCTGAAAGCGCTGGGTTACCCGCGCATCAAGGGCTATCCCGGCGCCTGGTCCGAGTGGGCCGACCGGCCGGACACGCCGGTCGAGGTGGAATAAACCCCGTGCCGCAGGAGCGGTCTCCTGACCGCGAATGCTCAGGCCACCGGCTGGAACTGCGAGGGCTCCTGCCCCGCCATGTACTCGTAGGTCTGCCAGCGCAGGTCCACCAGTTCCTGGGCCACCTGCATCAGGTGTTCCGCCTCTTCCGGGTTGGTGCGCGTAAGCACCTTGTAGCGTCCCTCGTTGTAGGCGTACTCCCTGAGGCTGATGTGCGGACGCGGTGAGTCGAGCACAAAGGGTCGCTGTCCGACCTTGCGCAGCCCGGGGTTATAGCGCATCAACGGCCAGTAGCCACTGGCCACGGCGAGTTTCTGCTGGTGCATGCCGTGCCGCAGGTCATAGCCGTGCGCGATACAGTGGCTGTAGGCGAGAATCAGCGAAGGCCCGTCGTACTCTTCGGCCTCGCGCATGGCGATCAGGGTCTGCTGCGGGTTGGCGCCCATCGCCACCTGGGCGACATAGACGTTGCCGTAGGAGATCGCCTGCAACGCCAGGTCCTTCTTGCCGATGCGCTTGCCGGCCGAGGCGAACTTGGCCGCAGCTGCCGTGGGCGTGGCTTTCGACATCTGGCCGCCGGTGTTGGAATAGACCTCTGTATCGAGCACCAGCACGTTGATGTTGCGACCGCTGGACAGCACGTGGTCGAGGCCGCCCGAACCGATGTCGTAGGCCCAGCCGTCACCACCCACCAGCCAGACACTGCGCCGCACCAGGTGTTCGACAATCGACAGCAGGTTGCGCGCGCGGCTGTCGTCCAGGTTTGCCAGCTTTTCCTTCAGTTCGATGACCCGTGCGCGCTGGGCGCGGATCTGGGCGCCCTCGGCCTGTTCCGCGTGGATGGTTGCCGACACCAGCTCCTCGCCGAGCTGCGGGGCCAGTTCCTGCAGCAACTGCCGCGCTACCCGGTTGTGGTGGTCGGCGCTGATACGCATGCCCAGGCCGAACTCGGCATTGTCCTCGAACAGGGAGTTGGACCAGGCCGGGCCCTGTCCTTCCTGGTTGCAGGTCCAGGGCGTGGTGGGCAGGTTGCCGCCGTAGATGGACGAACAGCCGGTGGCATTGGCCACCAGCAGGCGGGGACCGAACAGCTGCGACAGCAACTTGATATACGGCGTTTCACCACAACCGGCGCAGGCCCCGGAAAACTCGAACAGGGGCTCCAGGAACTGCGCACCGCGCACCGAGGAAAAATCCACCCGCGAGCGGCGGTTGACCGGGAACTGCGCGAAAAAGTCAAGATGCCGGCGGTCCCGTTCGAGCAGCGGTGCTTTCGGCTGC
>DRQL01000231.1 GCA_011371465.1 Gammaproteobacteria bacterium
TACAGGTCGCCCGCCGGTCCACCGCCGTAGCCTGGCGAACCCTGGCCGGCGAGGCGGATTTTCTGTCCCTGCCTGACGCCCTTCGGAATTTTTACGTTCAGCGTATGCTTGCGCGTGGTGACATGGCCCTGCGCATCGACTTCGGGCGCCTGCAGGGTGATCCGGCGCTCGGCGCCGCGGAAAGCGTCTTCGATGTCGATCAGGATCTTGGCATGGTGGTCTTCGCCACGGGCCTGGAACCCGTGCCGTTGCCGGCCGCCACCGGTGTGGGCCGAACGGAATTCCCGGCCGAACAGGGATTCGAAAAAGTCACTGTAGGCGGACGCATCCCCGGCTGTGTAGCCACCGCCGCTGAATTCAAAACCGGCATCCCAGTCCGGTGGCGGGTTGAAGTCCTGGCCGGCTTTCCAGTTGGCGCCCAGCTGGTCGTAGGCGGCGCGTTTTTCGGGATCCTTGAGCACCTCGTAGGCTTCGCCGACTTCCTTGAAGCGCGCTTCGGCATCGGATTCCTTGCTGACATCCGGGTGATACTTGCGCGCCAGCTTGCGGTAGGCGCGCTTGATCTCGTCCTGCGTGGCGTCACGCTCGACGCCCATAATGGTGTAGTAATCCTTGAAATCCATGCACGACTCCGAATGGGGGGCCTGGCTGGCCACCGCTCCGCTACCAATATAGGGACTCGGCCTGGTATTTTAAACCGTGTACCCGCCGATTTTCGAAATAAATAAAAAGGGCTTTCGCGGTCAGGAGACCGCTCCTGCGGTGGGTGGTGTGTTACCCGTCGTCTTTCACGGGCAGGAAAATGCGTCTTCGGCTGAACAGCAGCTCGGCCACCGTGATGGCGAAATAAAACAGTCCCATCCACACCAGGCCCCGGCGGTCGTTTTGCCAGAGATAGCCAACCAGCACCAGCCAGGACGCCAATGCCAGTACCATACCGAGGAGCGGGGCGGCGGCACCCGAGCCCGTTTGTTTGCGCAGGCGCAGGGCGGCCAGGTTGACGCTGGCGAAAATCAGCAGGAAGGTGGAACTGGCAAAGGACGATATCACGGTCAGGTCGGCGAGGTTGACGAACACCAGCGACACCAGGCTGATCACGGTCAGGCTGACCCAGGGAATGGTGCGGGTGCGTTCCTGCAGCGCGAATACGCAGGGCAGGGCGCGCTCTTCCGCCATGACCTTGCCCAGCCGGGCGGTGCCGAACAGGGTGGCATTGATTGCAGAGGCCGTGGACAGCAGGGCACCCAGGCCGATCAGCAGGAACCCCGCCTGGCCAAGAAAGGGTTTGGCGGCGACCGCGAGTGCATATTCCTTGTAGCGAGTGATCTCTTCGGGCAACAGGTTGCCAACCGCGACCAGTGAAACGAGAATGTAGATGATCGTGGTGATCACGATAGAGATGACAATGGCGCGGCTGAGGTTGCGTTGCGGCGCTTCCATTTCATTGACCGCGTTGGGGATCAGCTCAAAGCCCTCGTAGGCCACAAAAATCAGTGCGGCGCCCATGAACAGTCCGCCGGCTCCGGTATTGAAGACCGGTAACAGGTGGTCCGGCTGGATATAGAACAGGCCGCTGATGGCAAACAGGGCCAGGATCAGCATCTTGACCAGCACAATCACGTCTTCGGTACTGCCTGCCGCTTTAACGCCGTACAGGTTGATGCCAAGAAAGGTCAGCAGCACGCCGGATGTCAGCAGGTGATGCATGGCGACATTCTGTTCATTGCCGCCCAGCATGGCTGAGCCGTAGACCCCGAACGTGTAGGCATACAGGGACAGTGTGCCGATATAACCCGCCATCAGCAGCCAGCCACCCAGGCCGGCAATGTTGCGGTGCCGGAAGGCTTTTTCCAGGTAGGTGAAACTGCCACCGTCGGAACGGAAGCAGATGCCGAGGCGTGCGTAGGATAAACCGGTCAGCAGGGCGATTACACCACCGAGGGCAAAAGCCAGTGGTGCAGCGTGCCCGGCTTCGGCAACAGACAGGCCGAGCACGGAAAAGATGCCGCCACCGACCATGCCGCCGATGCCCATGGCGACCAGTTCTTTCAGGCCGAGTTTTTCAGCGGACATGTTTGCATTGATTCCTGTGCCATGAGTTAACTGACTGACTTCAGCGTTGCCTGCGTAATCGTAACCGGCGGGTAGCCCGGGTGGTGCGCCGAACACCGAAGAACACCGAATGAAACCCGTGCGCGACCTTAACAG
The DNA here is from genome assembly GCA_011371465.1 of Gammaproteobacteria bacterium. Classification (GTDB taxonomy): domain Bacteria; phylum Pseudomonadota; class Gammaproteobacteria; order DSM-19610; family DSM-19610; genus Thiogranum. The sequence continues at coordinate 2,209 of DRQL01000231.1, forward strand.
GTAACTCCGTTATACTGCGCGTTATTATAAGGAAGTTCCTGCCTGCCCTGGATCCGGCATTACCCCCTACCTGCGGAAACCCGGTATATGACCGCCACCATCAGTGATAAACCCCTGTCCAGGGAAGACGTCAAGCGCCTTAAAGAACTGAGAACGCTGCCCAACCTGACCAGGATTCCTTTATTCATGGGACTGATGGCGTTCCTGACCTGGGTTGCATGGACCACGGACTCGGGTATCAGCCGGTGGGGCGCCTATATCGGCATCGGCTACCTGTGGATGAGCATGGTTACCTTTATGCACGATGGTACTCACAACACCCTGTTCAGGCACCGGTGGGCCAACATGGCGTTTGGCATCCTGTGCATGATTCCGCTGATGGCATCGTTCATTGCCTTCAAGGAAGACCACCTTGATCACCACCGCTATAATCGCAGTTACCGGGACCCGGATGCCTTTACCATGGGCAAACGGGGCATTACGGACTTCATTGCGTTCTACGCCTATATTGTCGCCGGTGCCGTGCTGAGTTTCCTGCACTTCAACCTGCTCTATCCTGTCCAGCATTTCAAACGGAAAGAGTGGACCATTCACCTGTTCGAGACGGTGCTGAAGATCGCCTGCTACTGGGCGCTGCTTGCCTGGGCGGTGCACAACGACGTACTGGCCAAAACCCTCGAAGTCTGGTTGATGCCGGTGTTTTTCTTTTCCCTGTTCAACTCCATGCGCTTTATCGCGGAACACTACGAAACGCCGTGGAACCAGGGACAGCTGGTCGGGTCCCGCACCATCCTGTCAAACCCCGTGCACAGCTTTTTCTGGAACAACATCAACTGGCATATCGGGCACCACGTGTATCCTTCCGTTCCCTGGTACAACCTCGTGAAATTGCACAGGCTGATGGAACCCGCCATCAGGGCGAAAGGGGCCATTGTCGACCGGAGTTACCTGGCGGTCTTTTTCAGGGCGCTGGTGCGTGGCCCGGAGACGGAAGAGCGACTGAAAGACGCACTGGAAAAAAGACAGCAGGCGTTAGACAAAACGTTGCTGGCAACCGGACCGGCCTGACCTCAACCCCAGCGCGGGTAGAGCGGGGACAGGCTGTCCGCCTGGACCGATGATTTCCCGGCTCCCTTGCGGTGCATGCCCTGTTTGAACTGCTCCCACAGGGCCTGGCCGTCCCACGGGCTGTTGTGCGTACCATACAGGGTCCGGTCCAGTGCCTGGATTTCCTCTTTGCCAGCATCCACACAGGCGGCCAGTGCGCCCAGGTTGCGCGGCGGCCGGTCGGGCCATTCAGCGCCGGCCCAGTCCAGCAGTGCGCGGGCAGCCGCGTGCGGATCGTTCTGTTCGCAGGCGGCCTGCAGTTCCTTGCGGGCGGTGGCTGCCGGTATTGTTTTCACGGTGGTTTCAGCGCCGGCCGCGGTGGTTTTGCCCGGCTTTGGCGAACGTCGTTTGCGGTACAGGAACCACATGGCCAGCAAGGCGAAAGCACCGCTGGTCAGCCAGAACATGCGTGAGCCGACCGCCCGGTGCAGCAGGGAAACCGGCGCCTGTGCAGTGTCTGTGGCCGGTTCGTTTACCTGCGGCTGCGCAGGCGCGGTTGTTTGCCCGGTACTTCCCGGTGCGGGCAGTACGTTGACTTCCCAGGCCGGCAGTATGGTGCTGCGTTGCCGCTGTTGTTTCAAATCCCACCAGTCGATACGGACTTCCGGCAGCGTTATCTTCCCCGGTCGGGAAGGCACATAGGCGATGGACTGCTTGCGGGTTCCAAACACCCATTCACCGTCGGTGCGGTTGGCGGTTTCCGCCGGTTCCGGGTAGATCCGCATGTGGCCGGTTTCTGCAACGGGGATGTCCGGCAGGTGTGACGACTCCAGGCCCTTCGCCTGCAGCGTAATGGTTCGCGTAACGGGTTCCCCGACACGGAACTGCGGCGGACCTTCTTCCCAGCTGTCCCGCAACACCAGCTCGGTGCTGGGCAGCCAGTACGGGGCCTGGTAGTCCGCGGGGCGCGGCTTGATGTCCAGCGTCAGCGCTTTACCGCGCACCCGGATCCGTTTCCCCGTGTTGCCGAACGGTGTGCCGGAAAAGAAGGGATCACTGAACGGACTGTTGCTGCCGAAAAAGCGGTCGATCAGGGAATCCATCTGCCGGTTACCGGAACGGCCACCGCTGTTCGACATGACACGGCCGGTGAAGACGGTGGCCGGTATGGTCAGTTGCCCGCTTTTTTCAGCAAACACGGCGTAGTGGCGTTCCAGTACCTGGTAGCGTTTGCCGTTCAGCGTGGTCTCGTACTGGCGGTCTTCACCCAGCCGTTCGACCAGGGCATCGTCCGGTTCCAGGTCGGAAAAACTGCCTTCCACCAGCGGCACGCGGTAGAACATGCGCACCACCAGGTGAATCTGTTGCTGCACAAAAGGTGACGTGCTGGCATCGTCGATTTCCGTTTTTATAAAAATCGGTTGTCCCTCATCGGTGCCGCTGATGACGGGTTGATCGGTTACCTTCAGGGTCAGTGGTGCCGTCATCGAGCGGCCCACGCGAATAGCCGGTATGGTCAGGGTGCCCTTGTGCAGCGGGTCCAGTTCGATTTGCCACTCGTGCCAGTCGGAGCGGCGGCCGTTGATAAACTGCAGCCGCCGGCTGCTGCTGGTGCCCAGTACGGCAAAGTCGTTCTGCAGGACGGACAGGTCAGGGTCGGTATCCATGTCACTGCCGCTGGCCTCGATGGTCAGGGTGACCGTATCGCCATCGTGGATGGTGGTGCGGTCCAGGCTGGCCCGCACATCGGCCCACAGTGCCGGGCTGGTCAGCAGTATGATCAGAAAAAGAGTGACCGATTGTTTCATCATGCGATGACTCTCCTGGTTACCATGCCTCTGCATCTTCCTGGTCTGTGCGGTCAGCGCGCTGCCGGTACTGGTAGAGGAACTTGCGCCGCAACAGTCCGCCGGGGTCATCCGGGATGCGCCGCAGCCATTGTTCCGCGGCCTGTTGTTCCTCGCTGTTCAGCGGGTTGGCTTCGACCGGCGGCGGTGCGCCGGCTTTCTGCGCGGCTTCGGCTGACGGCTCGCTATCGTCGCCCTCTGCGGCCTGTTGTTCCGCCTGTTCCGCTTGCGCATCTTCTGACCGCTGCTCTCCGTCCCGGGTTCCATCCTCGCGATCCTGCTGGTCACCCGCCTGTCCCGCGTCTGCCTGCTGTGACTCACCCTCCTGTGGTGCCTGCTGCCCGGACGGCTCCTGGCTATCCTCGCCCTGATCGCCCGGCTGCGGTGAACCGGACGCATTCTGATCCGACTGGTCTCCGGCACCCTGGCCCTGTTTCTGATCCTGGTCCTGCTTTTTCTGCTGGTTCTGTTGCTGTTGTTGCTGCTGCTGTTGCAGGAGCTTTTCCACTTCCGCCTTGTTGTGGACAGCGTCTTCCATGCCGGGTGCCGCCTGCAGCGCCTGTTCGTAGGCCTTGATCGCTTCTTCGTAGCGGCCCAGCCGGGCGAGTGCATTGCCGCGGTTGTAAGCGGCGTCCGCGCCGTCGCCGGCAGAGAAATCCTGCACGGCCTGGTCGAATTTACCGGCCCGGTATTCGGCAGTGCCGCGCCGCAGGGGGTCTTCGGCCAGCTTTGCGGCCTGTTCCGGCTGGCCGGCCTGCAGTGCCCGGTAGGCCTGCTGGTCGCGCCGCTGCCACAGGTCATCCCAGACGGATGCCATGGCCGGTTGTGGAGCGGTGAGAGCACCGCCGAGCACGATAACGGTCAGCATCAGCAGCCAGCCGCGTCGGAATACCAGTGCCGCCAGCGGTAACATCAGCAGCACCAGCCAGGGGCCGCGCGATTTCCATACGTCGGTCTGCTGGTCACTGCGGGTGACATCACTGCCAGGCTGCACGTTGCTGCCGGATAACAGGGTATCGATATCGCTCTGGTCGCCACGCATCACGGCAAAGCGGCCGCCGCCGGCCGCAGCCAGTTCCTGCATGGCGCTGCGGTCAAGTTTCGGTGTCACGACCTTGCCGTTTGCATCGCGTACAAAACCGCGCCGGCCGTCCGGCAGGGGGGCGCCTTCGCGGGTGCCGACCGCGAGCACGGACACGCGATACCCCTGTTGTTTCAGCTTGCGTGCGGCATCGATACTGCGCCGGTCGCTGTAGCCGTCCGCGATCAGCAGAATATCGCCACGCTGTACGCCGGCCTGGCGCAGCAGCTCACCGGCCTTCAGCAGGCCCAGGTCGGCGCGGCTGCCCTGCACCGGCATCAGCGCGGGTTCGAGTGGTTCGAGCAGTGCCAGGATGGTGTCGCTGTCGCTGGTCAGGGGCGATACGGCAAAGGCATCACCGGCGAACACCACCAGCCCGGTCTGGCCTTCGTCACTGCGTCGCAGGATATCGGCCACCTTGTAGCGTGCGCGCACCAGGCGCGAGGGTTTGAGATCCGGCGTCAGCATGGAGCGTGACAGGTCCAGCACCACCACGCGGGCCGCCTGGCTGCGGTACACGGGCTGCGGCTGTTTTTCCCACACCGGGTCGGCCAGTGCAAGGACGGTCAGCAGCCAGCCGGTCGCCAGCAGTAATACCGGCAGGCGACGGGTGTGCTGACCGGTCTGCACCAGCAGGTGTGGTAACAGGCGCGCATCGACCACGCGGCGCCAGGCGGTGTCCGCGCCGGCCGGGCGCACCAGCTGCCACAGCAGCAACGTCAGTGGCAGTAAGGCCCACAACCAGGCGGGTTGCAGAAAATGGAAGTGCTCAGGCATGACGCACGCTCCTCAATGGCAGGCCAGGTAACCAGCCACGGTTGCCCAGGGCCATCAGCACACTGAGCAGCAGGGCTACGCCCAGCGGCCAGCTGTACAGTTCGTGCACCGGCCGGAACACCTCCTGGTCGGTACTGACCGGCTCCAGCTCATCGAGCAGTTGATAGATTTCCTGCAGTCCGCGGATGTCGCGGGCACGGAAATACCGGCCACCGGTTTTTTGCGCAATGGCCTTCAGGGTTTTTTCATCGAGATCGGTATTGGCCACGCGCTGTGAACCGAACAGCCCCTGCACGATGCGCTCATCGGCGCCGACACCGATGGTGTAGATACGCACCCCTTCGGCCGCGGCAATATCGGCTGCCCTGAGCGGCTCGACACTGCCTGCGTTACTGGTGCCGTCGGTCAGCAGGATCAGCACCCGGTTTTCCTGCGGCTGGTTGCGCAGGCGCTTCACCGCCAGGCCGATGGCGTCACCGATGGCGGTGCGTTTGCCGGCCAGCCCGATGGCCGCTTCGTCGAGCTGGGTGCGCACGGTGTCGCGGTCGAAGGTCAGCGGGGTCTGCAGGTAGGCCTGGTCGCCAAACAGGATGAGGCCGAGACGATCCCCCTTGCGGCGTTCGATAAAGTCGCCCGCTACCGCCTTGACGGCGCGCAGGCGGGTGGCGACTTTCCGGCCCAGTACCATGTCCTCGATTTCCATGCTGCCCGAGATGTCCACCGCCAGCAGCAGGTCGCGACCGGTGATGGGCAACTGCACCGGTTCGCCGAGGTATTGTGGTCGTGCTGCGGCCACGACCAGGCACAGCCAGGCCAGTGTGGCCAGCAACAGGCGCAGCCGCGAGCGAGCGCTGCGGGTGCTGCCGAGTGCTCCCTGCAAGGCGGCATAGAAGGGCATGCGCAGCGCTGCGTCGGCCGTTTCGGGTGCGCGTGGCAGCAACCAGACGCTCAGCAGGGGCAGGGGCAGGGCGGCGAATGCCCAGGGCCAGGCAAACTCAATGTTCATGGGCGGCCCCCAGGTTTTTTTTGATCCAGCGGCGCGCCAGTTCCAGCAGCCGGTCCACGGCGATGTCCTGCGGACGTGCAACATAGGGACCGTCGGCCAGCACCCGCCCGGCTCCTGTGCTGAATTCGCCACCGCCGCCGGTGTCATCGAGAAACTGCAACCAGGCGTTGCCACTGAGGGGTGCAACCTGCCGGCGCCGGAAGCGCATCAGTGCCACGCGGCGCAGCAGGGTGGAGACACCGGTGGCGATCTCGGCGGCCTGCTGCTGCGCATCCAGTGCCTGCAGTTGCTCCAGCTCGGCCAGTACCCGGCGCCGTTGACGGAGCAGGCGGTAACGGCGGTAGATCCATACGCCGGCCAGTACCAGCGCGGCCAGCAGCAGGATGCCCAGCAGCCACCAGCCCGGTGCGGGGGGCCAGAACCCCGGTGGCGGGGCAGCGTGGATATCATGCAGGTCGAGTGCCGGGGCAGCGTTGTTCATGCTGCGTCCTCGTGTCGAGCGCCGGTATCTGCGGACGGGCTGGCAAGGCCGTTGCGCAGGCGCTCGGCCACGTCATCACTGGTGGTCAGGCGCAACAACGGGACGGCGCATTGCATCATCAGTTCACGCACCGCCTGGTGATGCTGGCTGAAATACTGTTGCCAGGCCTGGCGCTGGGCCGCGCTGACCGTATCCAGGTAGCCGGTGCGGGTGCCGTCGCTGACGGCATAGTGTCCCGGTGGTGGCGGTGCCAGTTCCAGGGCATCGATGACCTGGCAGGCCACCACGTCGTTGTGGCGCCGCAGTTGCTGCAGGTGACGCCGGGTATCTTCATCGATGGCGTAGAAATCGCTGAGTATATAGACCAGGCTGCCCGGTCGGGCCACGCGGCGCAGGCGCAGCAGCGCATCGTTCAGGTGGCTGCCGTTCGCCTGCGGGCGCAGGCCGCCGGCAGGATCCGTGGCCGACACCAGTGCGCGGATCAGGCGCAGCGCCCCACGTTGGCCACCCAGTGGTCGCAGCTCGTGATGCCCGCCGTTGAACAGCAGGGCACCGATACGATCGCCGTTTTTTACCGTTGCCCAGCCGATCAGGGCGGCGGCACGCGCGGCAATGACAGACTTGAAGGCGCCCTGCGTAGCGAAGAACATGCCCGGCCCGAGGTCAATCATGACCACCACCGGGCGTTCACGCTCTTCCTGGTAGACCTTGACGTGGGGGTGGCCGGAACGCGCGGTGACGCGCCAGTCCATGCTGCGGATATCGTCACCGGCCTGGTAGCCGCGCGATTCCAGGTAGTCCATGCCGCGACCGCGGAAACGTGAACCGTGCGCACCGGCGAGCACGCTGCGCGCCGCTTGCCGGCGATCCAGGTTAATGTCCCGTGCCTGCAGGCGCAGCCGGATCAGTTCCTCGCTGCTGACGTGCACGGCCGAGCCCTGGTCGAGGTCCGCTGTGGAGTCGCTTGCCGTACTGCGCCGGCTGAAAAGATCCCGCCAGGCCATCGATCAGGAAACCGGTACCCGCTGGATCAGTTCCCGGATCACGTCGTCGCTGCTGATGCCCTCGGCTTCCGCTTCGAACGACAGCAGGATACGGTGTCGCAGCGTATCGTAGGCGACCGCCTGCACATCCGCAGGGGATACATAGTCGCGACCCTGCAGCCAGGCGTTGGCGCGTGCGCAGCGGTCCAGCGCTATGGTGCCGCGCGGGCTGGCGCCATAGCTTACCCAGCGTGCCAGGTCTTCGCCGTAGGGTTTCGGGTTACGCGAGGCCAGCAGTAACTGGATGATGTACTCCTCCACCGCCTCCGACATGTGCAGCGCGAGCACTTCTTTCTGGGCGTCGAACACCTGTTGCTGGGTCAGCAGCTGCGTGCGGTCGGCCGCCTCGTCGATGGCCAGCGCCTGCCGGCGTGCCAGCGCCAGGATCTGCTTCTCTGCGCTCACGTCCGGGTAGTCGATGCGCACGTGCATCAGGAAACGATCGAGCTGGGCTTCCGGCAGGGGGTAGGTGCCTTCGTGCTCAATGGGGTTCTGGGTGGCCATGACCAGGAACAGCCGGGGCAGGGCATAGGTTACCTGGCCGACCGTGATCTGTCGTTCGCCCATGGCTTCCAGCAAGGCCGACTGGACCTTGGCGGGTGCGCGGTTGATCTCGTCGGCCAGTACCAGGTTGTGAAAAACGGGGCCGCGCTGGAATTCGAAGCTGCCGGTCTGTGGGCGGTAGATATCGGTGCCGGTGAGGTCACCGGGCAGCAGGTCGGGGGTGAACTGGAGACGGTGAAAATCACCCTCGATGCGGCGCGCCAGTTCCTTGATGGCGGTGGTCTTGGCCAGTCCCGGCGCGCCTTCGACCAGCAGGTGGCCGTCAGCCAGCAGGGCGATCAGCAGGTGTTCGACCAGCGCCGGCTGGCCGATGATGCAGGCTTCCAGTTCGCGGCGCAGGCGGTCAAAGGCCGCCTGGTTCGCATTACCCTGGTCTGTTGCTTCCTGTAATCCGGTTGGTGTTGTCATCGCAAGTTCTCTGTCTGTTGTGTCCTGTCGTTACAGGAGGAATTCAATCTGACTGATGGACCACGGAATGCGCAGTAAGTGCCCCGCCTGCGCCGGCCGGTTCAAGCCGTCCCCGCAGGCAACTTTTCCAGCAGTTGTTCAATCAGCGCACGGTGCTCGCCGTGCACCGGGAACACCGCGTAGGCCTTGAGCGAAATCTCCGGTGCGCCCTGCACAGGGTACAGCGTGCGCCGTTCCAGTTTGTCCGCGACCAGCGATGCGGGCAGGTACGCGGCGCCACCGCAGTTCTCGACCAGGCTGAGCGCAATGGTGCCGACGTTGGAACGCACCGCGGCAATCGGACGCTGCGGGAAATGCCCCTGGTGCAGGCTGCTGAATGAAGTACTCCAGTCCACCCGCACGTAGTTGTCCGCCAGCGCATCCTCGATCGCCTGGTCCTGCTGGTCCGATACCATGATCAGCGAAATATCCCTGATCTCCTGGACGACCATGTCCCTTAGTTGGGGGGGCTCGTATAAAAATCCAAGGTCAATGACGCCCTGCTCCAGTTTCTGTACGATGCGCTTGGCGGTGCTGGCCTCCGCGCGCAGGCCGATCAGCGGGGCGCTGCAGTGGATACCGTTCAGCCACTCCTGCAGGAAAATCTCCCACAGGCTGGCGATGCCGGCGATGACCAGGCGTTTGTCGACCTGCTCGCTGAGTGCGACTTCTTCGTGGGCACGTTCCCAGGCGGCGAGTATAAACCGGGCGTGGCGTTCAAAACGTTCGCCAGCGGGTGTCAGGCTGACTTTCTGACGATCGCGGCGAAACAGGGACAGGCCCAGGGTCTGTTCCAGCTGCCGGACGCGTGCGCTGACGGCGGACGGCGAGATGAACAGGTTCTGGGCCGCCTTGCGGAAGTTGCGCATGCGCCCGACTTCGAGAAAGGTTTTGAGCTGGTCGATGTCCATGGTTTGCTGTGCAAAAAAACTGTTCAAAGTGGCCTGTTTATTTTGCTTCTCAGTATAACCGGGGTTCAGTAGGATGGCGCGCTCCAAAAACCGGAATTTCACGAAAATTTAACAATTCGTCCAACTGGTGTTGGCGCTAAGGAACTGTTATGGCGGAAGAAAAGGCTAACTTCAGTATGCGGCAGGGGGTCGCAGCCGCCGTCTTTCTGGCCGTTGCGCTGGGATTGGCGCAGGTTACCCCCAGCGTCGAGATCGCCTGGGTGACCGGGTTACTGATGCTGACCATCTACCTGTTTGCCTTCGAAGTCGTGGGTGTGGACGTGGCGGCGTTGACCATCATGGTGCTGCTGGGGCTGACCACGTTGCTGGCGCCTTTTATGGGGCTGGAGCAGGGGCTGGTGGACACCCAGCGCATTTTCGATGGCTTTGCCAGTAACGCGGTGATGTCCATCATCGCGGTCATGATCATCGGTGCCGGGCTGGACAAGACCGGCATCATGAGCAAGGTGGCGGCCTTCATTCTCAAGGTGGGCGGTACCACCGAGACCCGTATCATTCCCATCATTTCCAGTACCGTGGGTTTTATTTCCTCGTTCATGCAGAACGTCGGTGCCGCCGCGCTGTTCCTGCCGGTGGTCAGTCGTATCTCGGCGCGTTCCGGCCTGCCGATGTCGCGCCTGCTCATGCCCATGGGTTTCTGCGCCATTCTTGGCGGCACGGTGACCATGGTGGGTTCGTCACCGTTGATCCTGCTCAACGACCTGATTGCGACCTCGAACCACGCCATGCCGGCCGACCAGCAAATGCACGCCTGGTCGCTGTTCTCCGTCACGCCCATCGGGGTTGCGCTGGTGATCACCGGCATTCTCTATTTTGTGGTTGCCGGTCGGTTTGTCCTGCCGGCGGGAGGCAAGGAAAACGGTACAACGGCGTCCAATACCATGGACTATTTCCAGAACGTCTACGGTATCGATTACGACCTGTTCGAGGTGGTGGTGCCCGAAGGCAGTGAACTGGTCGGCAAGCACCTGGAAGACATAGAATCCTCCAACCGTATTCGCGTGATCGCCAACAAGCGCGCCGGGCAGGAGACGCGCATCGGTCCCAACACCCTGGCGCGTGATACCGGGATCGAGGCGGGAATGGTGCTGGGCATCGTGGCCGCGCCCAAAAATATCAGGGCCTTTGTGGAGAAGTACGGCCTCAGGCAGCGCAATGCATTGCGTTCCTTTTCGGAATCGTTGTCCAGCAGCAAGGCGGGTATCGGTGAAGTGGTCATCCCCCCGGGTTCCCAGCTCATCGGCAAGAGTGCCCGCGATGTGTGGATGCGGAAGACCTACGGGATTGCGCTGATCGCCCTGCACCGTAATGGTGAAACCTTCCGCGAAGGCGACAACATCCGCGACATGCCGTTTGTGGCCGGCGATACACTGGTGGTGCACACCGCGTGGGATGCACTGGCCCGCCTGGAGAAGGACCGCAATTTCGTGGTTGTCACGACCGAATACCCGCACGAAGAGGTGCGCCCGCACAAGGTAGGGTGGGCCGGTATATTCTTTACCATTGCCCTGTCGCTGGTGCTGTTCACCGACCTGCGCCTGTCGGTCGCGTTGCTGACCGGTGCCATTGGCATGGTGTTGTCCGGCGTGCTCAAGATCGAGGAGGCCTACGAGGCCGTGTCCTGGAAGACCGTGTTCCTGCTGGCCAGCCTGATCCCGCTGGGACTGGCCGTGGAGACTTCCGGGACCGCAAAGTGGATCGCCGAGCAGACCCTGCAGGTGGTGGGTGACATGCCGGTCTGGGTGATCCAGTCGGCGGTGGCGGTGCTGGCGACCTTCTTTACCCTGGTGATGTCGAACGTCGGCGCCACCGTGTTACTGGTGCCGCTGGCGGTCAATATTGCCATCGGCGTCGGTGCCGACCCGGCCCTGTTTGCGTTGACGGTTGCCATTGCCACTTCCAATTCGTTCCTTATACCCACGCACCAGGTGAATGCGCTGATCATGGGGCCGGGCGGTTACCGCGTGCCGGACTTTATGAAAGCCGGTGGTATCATGACGATCCTGTTCCTGGTGGTTTCCATGGGGATGATGAATATCATTTTCTGAGAGATCCCCGATTAACCCGCAACCGCACTGTCCCGTGGCGCGACCGGCTGCACCGGCAGGTTGCCCGCCGCGGGACAGTGCGGTTGCCGATAGAGGCGGCGCAGGGTCCGCCTGGCAGAAAGGATGCCTTATGTCACGACTACGCAACCCGTTTGCCCGGTTCGCACTGCTCATTGTTGCCCTGTTGCCCGGCCTGGTGCTGGCCGCGGGAGGGAGTGCGGGAGAGGGCACGGAACACACCAGGCTGGACCTGACGCAAAGCAGCGTAGGCTATGCCGCGATCGCGATATTCGTATTCGCCTACCTGCTGGTGATCGGCGAGGAGTTTATCCACCTGCGCAAGTCCAAGCCGGTGATCCTCGGTGCGGGACTGATCTGGGGCATTATCGGCTGGGTCTATACACAACACGGCATGCCGCAACTGGCCGAACACGCCGTGCGTCACAACCTGCTGGAATATGCCGAACTGATGCTCTTCCTGCTGGTGGCGATGACCTATATCAATACCATGGAAGAGCGCCGCGTGTTCGATGCCCTGCGTGCCTGGCTGATCCGCAAGGGCTTCGGTTTCCGGCAGCTGTTCTGGATGACCGGTATCCTGGCGTTCTTCATATCCCCGGTTGCGGATAACCTGACCACCGCGTTGCTGATGTGCGCGGTCGTCCTGGCCGTGGGCGGCGACAACACACGCTTCGTTACCCTGGCCTGTATCAATATAGTTGTTGCCGCGAATGCCGGTGGCGCCTTCAGCCCGTTTGGTGACATCACTACGCTGATGGTCTGGCAGAAGGGCATGGTGAATTTCTGGACCTTCTTTGCGCTGTTTGTTCCGTCGGTAGTCAATTTCGTGTTGCCCGCAGCCATCATGCATTTTGCCATTCCGAACCAGCAACCGGCCGCATCGGATGAACGGGTCTGCACGTTACGCGGAGCGCGGAGGATCATAGCGCTGTTCCTGCTGACCATTGTCACGGCGGTCAGTTTCCACAACTTCCTGGGGCTGCCGCCGGTGGTCGGGATGCTGACCGGTCTCGGTTACCTGCAGTTTTTCGGGTTCTACCTGAAGACGACGCATCATCATTACCTGGCGCGATGTGCCGGCAATCCCGAGCACGACGGGCAGATCGGCGACATTGTGCCGTTCGATATCTTCAAAAAGGTGGCGCGCGCCGAGTGGGATACGCTGCTGTTTTTCTACGGGGTTGTACTGTGTGTGGGCGGGCTGGGATTTCTCGGCTACCTGGCGCTGGCATCTGAAGTGATGTATGCGCAGTGGGGTGCGACCAGCGCCAATATCGCGGTGGGCGTGCTGTCTGCCGTTGTCGACAATATCCCGGTCATGTTCGCCGTGTTGACCATGAGTCCGGATATGTCTACCGGGCAGTGGCTGCTGGTAACCATGACGGCGGGAGTAGGGGGTTCATTGCTTTCCATCGGCTCCGCTGCCGGCGTGGCCCTGATGGGGCAGGCGCGCGGCAAGTACACCTTCTTTGGTCACCTGAAGTGGACACCCGTGATTGCCATCGGCTATGCCGCCAGTATCGCCGTGCACATGTGGATCAATGCCGATTATTTCTGATGTCTACTGCATATACGCGTGGTGTTCCTCGTATTGCAGGCGAACAATCTCCGCGTCGCCCATCGGTACCATCTCGACAAAGCCCTGGATATCTTCCGGACCGTAACCAAGGCCTTCCGCCGCCAGCTTGCACATCCGGATGGAGACCAGGTTCCCCACAGTGAGGCTCTGCGCACGGCGCTGCAGTGCCTGGTACCGGTCATAGTGCTCGATCGCGAACAGGGCGGGAGACGCGCCGTGCAGCACCAGGACGATGGACTGGTCGAAAGGATCGGCGCCGGTGATCTTGCTCAGGTAGCTGACACGATCCAGCACGTGGGCCAGCACCTCCGGGTCGCCGGTCGTCACGTCGTACACCACTTTCAGGGGTTTATATTCAGTTGGCGTGAGCCGTGCGTGTCCCCACGGGGAATGGTCATCCGCCAGTACAGCCGGTCCGAACAGGCTCAGGGTTACAAAAAGAATAGTCACTCTGGATATCATAAGGGATGGCCTCTGGTAGTGATGGACGCTGAGCGGCGCAGTGATCAGTGCATAAAAGAACAGCCTCTCATTATGCCTGAAGGGTGTTTGGTGCCAGGTTCGAGCCAGGCAGGTACCGGTCAAATATGCGCATAATGTATATTATGTTAAATAACGGCTATTCTGGAAATCACCGCTGTTGGATTACATAATGCTGAATCTCGATGTTTCCAAAAAGCTAAGGAACCTCTGATCAATCCGTCATCCCGGCGAAGGCCGGAATTCATGTTATTGAAAACACTAATAAAGGAGGACGAATCAAAATGACCAACAAAAGTATATTAACAAGCTTAATTATCATATTTTTATTAAGTGGCTGTACAACCATTGCTCATATCGATCCCCCGAGCAACTCTGTCTCAAATAAAAATATACCAACCTTTATATCGAAAAATGATTTAACGATAAAGTCATCTGATTTAGGTAGTACATATGGAACATTTCCAGTTGATTTTGAACTAGGTGAGGCATTGAAAGCATATTCAGAATCTTATCTTGGAAAGGTTAATATTGGAGACGCTGACATATCAAGCTTGGAAGGAGCATATGTTTCATTAAAGTCTTTTGATGTAAAAGAAAGTATGGAAGGCTTATTTAGAGAAGTA
>DRQL01000232.1 GCA_011371465.1 Gammaproteobacteria bacterium
ATGACAAACAGCGCCAGCGCGCCGCCCATCGCGATGCTGGAATCCCGGACCAGCTTCAGCGGCGCCCAGTCCAGCAGACCCCGACTCATCCACAGCAACGCGACCACAGCGAATACCCACGCCACCCGTTTTTCAGCACGGCTCATATCTCCGAGTGCCGCAAGCTGCTGCTCTACCAGTTGCGTGGATGCGGGCAGCGTCATGGTCGACAGGGGAAAGGCTACGCGGGTCAGGTACAGCCAGCTCAGTAACAGCATCAGCAGGGACAGGGGCAACGCAAACAGCATCCAGCTGCCGAACCCCAGGTCGATGCCATACATTTCGTCCACCATACCGGCCAGGATGGCATTGGGCGGTGTACCGATCAGCGTGGCAATGCCACCAATGCTGGCAGCGTAGGCAATGCCCAGCATCAGCGCCACCCCCAGCGGCGAGGACTGGTACTGATCACCGGGAAACAACTGCTTCAGTACCGCCAGGCCAATGGTCACCATCATCATGGCGGTCGCGGTATTGCTGATCCACATCGACAGCAGCGCAGTCGCCAGCATGAATCCAAGCACCAGCCGCGCCGGGCCGGTACCGGCGCGGCGGATGACGTGCAGGGCGATGCGGCGATGCAGTTCCCAGCGTTCCATGGTCACCGCGATCATGAAGCCGCCGATGAACAGAAACACCAGGTGATGACCGTAGGCGGCGGTTGTACTGCCCGCCGGCATGATGCCCAGCAACGGAAACAGGACGACCGGCAACAGTGCGGTCGCCGGTATGGGAATGGCCTCGCTGATCCACCATACCGCCATCCATAGCGTCACGGCCGCCAGCCGCAGGCCCGCCGGGGACAACCCGTCCGGCTGCGGCAACAGGACCAGCACCAGGAAAGCGGCCGGACCCAGCCACAGCCCGATCACGGACCGGGACATCAGTCGCCGGCGCGTAAGGCCACGCCGGTCCCTCCCAGGCCACAGTAGCCGCCCGGGTGCTTTGCCAGGTATTGCTGGTGATCGTCTTCGGCATAGTAGAACACCGGCGCGGGCAGGATCTCGGTCGTTACCGGGCCCAGCCCCTGGCCATGCAGGGCAGCCTCGTAGCGCAGCCGGGAAGCTTCGGCAGCCTGTTGCTGCGCAGCGCTGAAGGTGTAGATACCGGAACGGTACTGGGTACCCCGGTCGTTCCCCTGGCGCATGCCCTGGGTCGGGTCGTGCCCTTCCCAGAAGGTAGCAAGCAGCGCTTCATACGAAACCGTTGCCGGATCAAACACCACCAGCACCACCTCGTTGTGACCGGTCCGGCCGGTGCATACTTCGCGGTAGGTCGGGTTGGGCGTATAACCGGCCGCATAACCGACCGCGGTGGTATAAACACCCTCAAGCTGCCAGAACCCGCGCTCGGCACCCCAGAAACACCCCATGCCGAACAGGGCCTGCTGCAGGTGCGCCGGGAAAGGCCCCTGCAGCGGCTTGCCATGCACATAATGCGCTGCCGCCACCGGCATGGGTGTCGCACGACCGGGCAGCGCCTGGTCAGGGGCAGGCATGGCCGGTACACCGTCATTCACAAACATACGATATCCTCCTCCGCGCGCAGGAGCGCTTGCACCAGCGGCCGGGTTCGGGGATAAAGCAGCCTTCCCCGCAATCAACGATCATGTAAACACAAATGATGAAACACGCCAATACTGCCCCACCCGACGCCCTGCTGTTACTGACCAGCCGGTGCCCGCACTGCCCGGTGGTCTTACAGGGACTCGGTGAACTGGTGAAAAAGGGCCGCATAGGCCGGTTGGAAGCGGTCAATATCGAGGCTCACCCGGAGGTCGCGGAACAGTACGGGGTGCGCACCGTGCCCTGGATCCGGCTGGGAGCGTTCGAACTGGAAGGGCTGCACACCCCTGCCGAACTGGAGCAGTGGGCGCAGCGCGCCACGGCTGACGATGGCCTGGCACAGTATTACGCGGAATTACTCCGGCAGGGCCAACTGTCCAGGGTGCTCTCCGCCATCCGCAGGCACAGCGATCATCTAGCCGCCCTGCTGGCGCTGGCCGCGGACCCGGACATCGACCTGACCATCCGTATCGGTGTGAGTGCCGTCATCGAAGAGTACGCGGGCAGCCCGCTGTTACAGGAGCAACTGGCCAGCCTGCTGGAACTGGCCCGGCACAGCGACCCGCGGGTGCGTGCCGACGCGGCCCATTTCCTGGCCCTGAGCGGGAATGAGGCAGCGCGCGCCGCTCTGGAAACCCTGGTCCAGGACCCGGAGCCCGCGGTCCGCGAAGTCGCCGTAGACAGCCTGGAAGCACTGCAAGCATCCCTGCGGGAAGCCGACTGATCCGGCGCCGAAGCCACCGCTACAGAATACCGGGAATATACCGACTTATAGTAAGGGTAAAGGCTTGATCCAGATCAGTGCCCCGGGGCCGGAATCATGTTCTGATGCCCGCAGCGGCGTGGAAAGAATACGCCGGTTCAACTATAGACGGGATGAATATGAATACACTCAGCATAATCGTGGCCGGCCTGCTGCTGGTCCTCACCCTGACGTTTGCCGTCATGTTGTTGTCCGCCATTGTTTTCAACCTGAACGCCGGAAAGAAATTCCGCAGGCTGCTGGCCACACGGCTCAACCAGCTGCGACTGGGCAACATGCTCGCGGCGACCGGCATCGATATCAACCAGTACCTGCACACACAA
>DRQL01000233.1 GCA_011371465.1 Gammaproteobacteria bacterium
GATTTCGTGGATGCGGGCGAGCTGTTGTTCAGTGTCAGGTCTGATGAACTGTTTGAGCACGAAAAAGCGTTCCAGGATGCGTTCCGGTCCGGTGACCGCGCCACCGCGAGTGCGATGATCCCGCAGCTGAGCGACATGGGGCTGAGCAGCGACCAGATTGCCCGGCTGCAGGCCGGTGAAACACCGGATATGCCGGTCGAGGTACACGCGTTCGAGGATGGCTTTGTCTATACCCGGCGCGGGCGGCCCGGCGGCAAGGTACACACGGGTTTTACCGTATTCAATGTCGGCGGTAACTACCGGGTCATCGAAGTGACCGCGGAAATTTTCGAGCGCCAGTGGAACTGGGTGAAGGAAGGACAAACAGCACGCATGGTGGTGCGCGGGTTGCCGGGCACGGTATTCGAGGGGCAGGTGGTGCGGGTGGAGCCGCCGGTGGGGTATACAACCCGCTCCCTGGAGGTCGGACTGCGATTCAGGACAGATAATCCGGGACTCACACAGAGTATGTTCGCGCACGTCAGTATCGAGGGGCAGTCGCGCAGCGATGTGCTGACGGTTCCTACCGATACCGTGATTCGTACAGGAGCGGGTGACCGGGTGGTCCAGGTGCTGGGCAAGGGCCGCTTCCGGCCGGTGCCGGTCGTCGCGGGGGAGGAAGCCGGCGGACGCATCGAGATCCGTTCAGGGCTCAGCGCCGGAGACCGGGTGGTGGCCTCGGGCCAGTTCCTGATTGATTCGGAGAGTAACCTGCTGGCCGGCTTCCGTCGCCTGGCAACACCGGGAACGACGCCTTCGGATGACGCAGGTGAGCATCATCACGCCCATGCGCAGGCTCCCCGACCGGGCGCTGTTGAACAGGGATTGCCCAACGGGCAGGCACACACGTCGCTGCAACCGGCGACCGCACGGGGTGACGACGGCTACCAGCCGGTGACCTATATACCCGCGCAGCGGCCCTAGGCAACCGGCTAATGATTGCGGCACTGATACGCTGGTCCGTGCGCAACCGCCTGCTCGTGTTGCTGGCGGCGGCCCTGCTCAGCGCCTGGGGCGTGTATTCCGTTCGCACCATCCCGCTGGACGCCATCCCGGATTTGTCCGATGTCCAGGTCATCATCCGCACCACGTACGCCGGTCAGGCACCACAGGTGGTGGAAGACCAGGTCACCTATCCCCTGTCGACTGCCATGCTGTCGGTACCGGGCGCGGTCGCCGTGCGCGGCTACTCGTTTTTCGGCGACTCGTTCGTTTACGTGATTTTTTCCGACGACACGGACCTGTACTGGGCGCGCTCGCGCGTACTGGAATACCTGAGCCAGGTCAGCGACCAGCTGCCCGCCGGGGCCCGACCCAGGCTGGGGCCGGACGCCACCGGTGTTGGCTGGATCTACCAGTACGCGTTGCTGGATCGCAGCGGCAAGCATGACCTGGCGGAACTGCGCACGCTGCAGGACTGGTTTCTCAAGTACGAGTTGCAGACGGTGCCCGGTGTGTCAGAGGTGGCCACGGTTGGCGGTATGGTCAAGCAATACCAGGTGGTCATCGATCCCGATCGTCTGCGCGGTTACTACCTGACCCTGGGCAACGTCAAGCGTGCGATCGAAGAGTCGAATGCAGAAATCGGCGGTTCGGCGCTGGAGATTGCCGAAGCCGAGTACATGGTGCGCTTCCGGGGCTATGTACAGAATACCGAGGATATCGGTATCACCAGTGTGCCGACCATTCGCCGACGCCTGTCGATATCCTCGGTGTTACTGGACGATATTGTCAGCAGTATCCGCATCGGTCCCGCCATGCGCCGCGGGGTTGCCGACCTGGATGGTGAGGGTGAGGTGGTAGGCGGCATCATCGTCATGCGTTCCGGTGAAAATGCGCTGACCACCATTCAGGCCGTCAAGGAAAAACTGGAGCAGTTGCGCCACAGCCTGCCCGAGGGCGTGGAGCTGGTGGAAACCTATGATCGTTCGGCGCTGATTACCCGGGCGATCGATAACCTGGGCCAGAGGCTGGTCGAGGAATTCATCGTGGTGGTGCTGGTCTGCGCCCTGTTCCTGCTGCACCTGCGTTCGTCACTGGTCATCCTGGTCAGTCTGCCGGTGGGGATCCTGGCGGCGTTTGTCATCATGCGCCTGCAGGGTATCAACGCGAATATCATGTCGCTGGGGGGCATCGCTATCGCCATCGGCGCCATGGTCGATGCCACCATCGTCATCATCGAGAACGTGCACAAACACCTGGAGCGTGCTTCCGAACAGGGCACCGGCCGGCTCGAGGCCATACAGAATGCCACCGTGGAAGTCGGTCCACCGCTGTTTTTCTCGCTGCTGATCATTACCCTGAGCTTTCTGCCGGTCTTTACCCTGGAAGCCCAGGAAGCACGCCTGTTCGCGCCGCTCGCCTTTACCAAGACCTACGCGATGGCAGCCGCGGCCGGTCTTTCGGTAACGCTGGTGCCGGCGCTGGTGGCCTACCTGATCCGCGGCCGCGTGCGCCCGGAAGAACACAACCCGGTCAACCGTGTGCTGATTCGTATCTACCGGCCGCTGATCGGCCTGGCACTGGGACGTCCCTGGCTGACGATCCTGCTGGCTGCCGTGATGACCGCCACGCTTTTCTGGCCGCTCGCCCAACTCGGCAGCGAATTCATGCCGGAAATGGATGAAGGGGATTTTCTCTATATGCCGACCACCCTGCCGGGCATTTCGGTCGGCAAGGCACGCGAACTGCTGCAGCAGACGGATCGCCTGATTCGTACCCAGCCGGAGGTCGAATCGGTGTTTGGCAAGGTGGGCCGGGCGGAGACCGCAACCGATCCCGCACCGCTGACCATGATCGAGACCGTCATTCGCCTGAAACCCAGGGAGCAGTGGCGCGCGGGGATGACCATGGCAAAAATAAGGGATGAGCTGGAGTCCCGCGTGCAGGTGCCCAGCCTGCACAACGCCTGGTTGATGCCGATCCGCACCCGTATCGACATGCAGTCAACGGGCATCAACACGCCGGTCGGTATCAAGATCGCAGGCCCGGACCTGGAAGGGATCCAGGCCCTGGGTGAGCAGGTGGAGGCAGTGCTGCAACAGCTGCCCGGCACACGCTCTGTGCTGTCGGACCGGGCGGCCGGGGCGCGCTATATCGATGTTGACATCGACCGCCACGCCGCAGGCCATTACGGACTGAGTATCGCCGAGATCGAGGAGGCGGCCAATATCGCCATTGCCGGACAGGACATCACCTGGACGGTGGAAGGGCGCGAGCGTTACCCGGTCAACCTGCGCTATCCCCAGCAGTGGCGTGACTCCCTGACCCGGCTGAAGGAATTACCGCTGGTGGTCACCGAGGACACGCAGATCCAGTTGCAGGACCTGGCGGAAATACGGGTTGTTGACGGTCCGCCACTGATCAAAAGCGAAAACGGGCGTATAAACGGCTGGGTATATGTGACCACCGACGGCCGGGACATCGGCTCCTATGTTGCGGCTGCCAGGAAAGCGTTGCACGAACAGATCCGCTTGCCGGCGGGTTATACCCTGCACTGGGTCGGCCAGTACCAGTACCTGCAGCGTGCCGCAGAGCGCCTCACCTATATCGTCCCCCTGACACTGTTCATCATTCTTATTCTCCTGTACCTGAGCTTCCGCACCCTGAGCGAAGCGCTGATGGTGATGCTGGCCGTGCCCCTGGCCCTGGTCGGCAGCGTCTGGTTGCTGTGGGTGCTGGGTTACCACCTGTCCGTGGCAGTAGCGGTCGGCTTCATTGCGCTGGCCGGGGTCGCGGCGGAGTTTGGCGTGGTAATGCTGGTGTACCTGCGCGAGGCGATTCAACGTAACCGGCCGGTGACGGAAACGGAACTGCGCAGTGCGGTGATCGAGGGTGCTGTACTGAGGGTGCGTCCCAAGGCGATGACCGCTGCCGTGATCATTGTTGGTCTCATGCCGGTGATGCTCGGTGAAGGAGCGGGTTCCGAGGTGATGCGACGCATCGCCGCGCCCATGGTGGGCGGTATGGTTACTGCGCCGCTGGTGTCCATGTTGTTGCTGCCGGCCATGTACTACCTGTGGTTCAGAAACAAAATGCGAAAAAAGGCGGGAAGCGTAAAGGAGGAATCATGATGCGTGGTCATATTTTCAGGCTGTTGATCCTGTGGGGGCTGGTTTGCGGGCAGGCGGTCATGGCGGAGCCGGATGCCGGGAAATTTCACGAGGGTTCGCAGTACCAGCGGATCGTCCCGCCCCTGCCGGTGACTGGACAACGCGACCGGGTTGAGGTGGTGGAAATGTTTTTCTATGCCTGCCCGCACTGCAGGGAACTGGAACCGAAAATGAAGCACTGGCTGGAAAACAAACCGCAGGTTGATTTCAGGCGTGTGCCCGCGATCCTGGGGCCCAACTGGGCAGAACAGGCGCGCGCCTATTACATCGCGCGCGAGCTGGGACGCCTGGAGGAGTTGCACCAGGCCCTGTTCAGGGAGATACACGAGGAGGGCAGGCAGATCTATAACCAGTATGCCGTTGTTGAATTTTTCGTCAGGCACGGCGTGCCGCGGGAAAAGGTGCTGGAGCTTTATTATTCGGATCCCGTCCTGAAAGCGCTCAATGAAGCGCGTGTGAAGACCGTTAAATCCGGCCTGCGCGGCGTGCCGGCCGTGATTGTCAACGGTACCTACAAAACGGCGCCTTACTTTGTTCATAACCAGGAGGAGATGCTGGAGGTGCTGGACAGCCTGGTGGAAAAGGAAAGACAGAAGAAGCGGGTTGCAGAAAATGTTTCGCAATAGTATCGGAGGATTTGAGGTGAAGAACAGAAAAAATGGAAAGACAGGCGGCGGCTGCGTCACAGCCGGTCTGCTGGCCTTTATGCTGTCTGCGACGGCACTGGCCGGGACATTCGTGCCCTACCCGGGGAAGCGGGAAGTGACCGTTGCCAGGGTGGAAGAACCGGACCTGGTGTTCGTGACTTTCAATACGGATGCGACCGGTTTTTTCCGCACCCTGGGGATCCGCCTGCCACACCTCGTGGTGGCGCAGGATACCCCGCAGGCGGATGAGTGCGAACGCGAAGCGGCTGCCCGGGCCCTGCAGTTTACCCGCGATTTCCTGGAGCGCGCCAAAAAGGTGTATGTGCAGGATATGCGCATGGAGAACAGCGCCGATGAACAGGCGGTTTCGCCGATACTGACCGACCGGGGGAGCCTGTCCGATGCACTGATACAGGAAGGGCTGGCGCGGCCGGACAGCGTCGATCCGGATACACCCTGGTGCAAGTAGGGAAGGAGGAAGATGATGAACGCCGTTCTTAAAATAGCCGCGCTGGTGGTCCTGTCCGCGTCCGTTGGCAAGCCTGTTATGGCGGGCGGAAGCCGGGAAAAAATCAAACCGCTGGCAGCGACACAGGGTTACCGTGATGAAATCGGACGGCCGCCGGAACCCTATAAGGGTCCGCCACGCAGCGGCGCCGAGGTGTATGCCTACCGGTGTGCGGCCTGCCATGCCAAAACGACGCAGGGCGCACCCATGCCCGGTGACGATCTCGAATGGGCTCTGCGCGCCAGGCAGGGCATGGATACGCTGATGGACCACACCATCAACGGGTACCGGCAACTGCTCATGCCACCGCGCGGGGGTTGCCGTAACTGCAGCGATGCGGAGTTGAAAGCCGCCGTGCTGTATATGCTGAAGAAAAGCGGTGTCGAGCCGCCGGCCTGATGGGGGTTGTGTCTTGCTTCGGCGCGTGTCGCGGGTGAGCTGAGCCGGTGCAGGAGTCGTCATCCGGGCGGGATCGCTACCGGGCATTTGTCGCTTTGTTCGTGCTGTCCGGCATCAGCGGGCTGGTCTACCAGGTCGTGTGGGCGCGCAAGCTGCAGATTGCCTTCGGTGTTAACCTGTTTGCGGTCGCTGCAGTACTGGCCGCCTACTTCCTGGGCATGGCGCTGGGTTCCTGGCTGGGCGGGAAATACAGCGACCGGGTCCGGCATCCGCTGGTCCTGTATGCGCTGATCGAGGTGGCCATCGGGGTGACAGCGATCATCGTTACCCCGCTTGTCGACCGGCTCGACCTGGTGTTGCGACCGTTCAGCGGGTTTTTCAACGACCATTTCCAGGCGCTGCAGGCCGCGCGTTTCCTGCTTACACTGGCGCTGCTGATCGTGCCGACCAGCCTGCTGGGTGCAACTGTTCCCTTCATGCACCGCGGGCTCGTCATCCGGGACAGCCACATCGGCCGCCGTATCGCCACACTCTACGCCGCCAACACCCTTGGCGCCGTAGCCGGTGTGCTGGTATCCGGTTTCTACCTGGTCGAACACATCGGTCTGAATGCAACGGCCTGGCTCGCCGCCGGGCTGTCCGTGCTGGTCGGTCTGCTGGCCTGGAGAATGGCAAAAACCATCAGGCCGGAAGCGTCGACGGCACCCGAAAAGGAAATGACCGATCCGGCAGACGATACCCGTGTCGCCCGTGTCGTGCTGCCGCTCATGGCGGTATCCGGTGCGCTCGGCCTGTCGCTGGAAGTGCTCTGGACACGTATCCTGATCCAGGGCATCGGTTCGACCGCCTACGTATTTTCAATGGTGCTGGCCCTGTTTCTCACGGGGATAGCGATCGGCAGCTACATCGTGCGGAAGCGGGTGGACCGCTGGAAAGACCGGTACGCGGCACTGGCGATATCGCAGGCACTGGCTGCCCTGTTTACCCTCGCCGGTGTGCCGGTGTTGAACTGGGTCATGCCGCCGGCTGTATCCGCCGTGATGGGCGTGTTCGGGCTGGACGTGGAACAGTCCTTTTTCCAGGCCTGGGCGTTGTGGGCCGTCGGCGCCCTGTTGCCGGCGACCATTGCGTTGGGTGCCGGTCTGCCGCTCGCCGCGCGCCTGATGACCGGCAGCCGGCACCGTGTCGGGCAGAACATGGGGCGCCTGTATGCGGTCAACACCTACGGGGGTGTGGTCGGTTCGGCCTGTACCGGCTTCGTGCTGTTGCCACTGGCGGGCGTGTACTGGTCGCTGACACTGGTCTCGGCCCTGTACCTGCTGGTGGCGGTGGTTCTTCTGGTCCGGTCGGACACCGGCAAGTCCAGGGTCAGGCGCGTTGCCCTGGTCCCGGTGCTGCTATCCCTGCTGGTCTGGTTCGTTCTGCCACCCGGACTGGTCCGTGACCGGGTCACCAACTACACGACCGGCAACATCATCAGCTACCAGGAAGATTACTACGGTTCGATCCTGGTCACGGAGGAGCATGACGATGGTGAGTCTTTTAAACGCCTGCTGGTAAACGGTACGTCGTATTCGGGTACCGGGTCTTACGCCGTACATTACATGCGCCTGCAGGGCCATCTTCCCCTGTTCATGTCCGAGGCGCAGAACCGGCAGGCGCTGGTCATCTGCCTGGGCGTTGGCCTGACTGCCGGCGCGATCACCACCCATCCGGACACGGAACTGACCGTGGTGGAGTTATCACGTGCGATTGTCGGGCTGAGTCCCCTGTTTGCCGGGGTGAATGAAAAAGTCTACCTGAACCCGGCAGTCAGGCTGGTGACGGATGACGGGCGCAACTACCTGGTACGCAATCCGGGTAAAGTGTTTGATGTCATTACGCTGGAGCCGCCGCCACCCGTGCTGGCGGGGATGGCGAACCTGTACAGCCTGGATTTTTACCGCCTGACCCGGCAGCACCTGACCGACCGGGGTGTGGTGGTGCAGTGGATCCCGCTGCACACCCAGCGTAACGCGGATACCCGCATGCTGATCGCAACCTTTATCAAGGCCTTCCCGAATGCCAGCCTGTGGTGGACCGAAAGCGGTGAAGCGCTGATACTCGGCAGCATGAACGACGCGCCCCTGTCGCCCGGACATTTCCAGGCGCTGATGGAGCAGGGCGGTGTGGCACGCAGCCTGCGGGAAATCGGGATTCATTCAGCCGAACAACTGGCCGCACATTTTCTGCTGGACCGGGAGGGACTGAACGCGATCGCCGGCGACAGCCCGGTGATGACGGATGACCGGCCCATGATCGAATACCGCGTGCCGCTGTTTAACGCCGACTACCAGCCGTTGCTGGCAGACATTTTTCGACACAGGCCGACCAACCGCAGCATCGCCCGGCAGCTCGGTCTGCCGGACGGCTCCAGCGATAAAATTGATCGGGCGTGGATGGCGTTGAAGGAGCGTTGGTACTAGGGCCTGTTAACGCTTCAGCCTGTTTCGGCTGCGTTTTTACGTTCCGGTGAAGTTGTATGACTGGCCACCTGGCCGGAAGCATCGAGGCGAAAGTTGCAGCGGACTTCCTCGGCGAGTTCCTTCGCCTCGGTCAACAGGTCGGTGACGGATTCCCGTTCTTCTTTTCCCGTGCTTCGGCCCTGCATCTCGCTGGCGGCCAGCTCACGGTCAATGTCCGCCTTGACGCTGCGTACCATTGCCTGTCCCTTGCCAATCCACAGACCGGCGGTTCTGGCCAGCGCGGGCAACCGGTCGGGCCCGATCACGATCAGGGCAACCAGGCACACCAGCGCGATTTCGAAGAAGCCGATATCAAACATCAGGATGACCGCAGCCGGTCTTTCGACGGCTTATGTACGCGAGGAATCCTTGAGTTTGACCGGTGCCGGGACCATGCCCTCGGGTGTCGGCTGGTCATCACGCACCGCCTGTTTGAAACCCTTTATGGTGGCACCCAGGTCAGCGCCCAGCCCGCGCATTCGCTTTGCACCAAACAAAACCAGAACGATGGCCAGAACAATAAGCAGTTGCCAGATACTGATACCCACGGCATATCCCCCCTTTTATACAGTTGTTGTAGAGCTTGTATAGCACGCTTGAACGGTATCGATCTGTGGCTTTTGTTACACAGGATCGACGGTCGAAAAAAAGCGGGTGCTGTTATACTGGGGTGGTCGGATTCCAGGTAAAACGGGTATGAACACATCGCATGACGAACCACCGTCCGGTGGAGCGCTGTCACTGGCCCGCCAATGCCATGCACAGGGCGACCCCTGGCAGGCAGTGGCGTATTGCAGGGCGGTCCCGAGCGGCAGTGAGGACCATGTTGAGGCGCTTATCCTGCTCGGCCGGTGCCTTGCGGCTACAGGTGACCTGGCGGGCGCGGGCCACCAGCTCAGTCGTGCGATCGAGGCCGATCCTGACCAGGCCGCGGCGTACCTGCACCTGGCAGAGGTCAATATGCAGATAGGTCGTGCCCCGGAAGCACTGCGTTGCTACCAGCGCGCACTGCAACTGCAACCGGACGATATCAACATACTGAACGGTTACGCGCTGGCGCTGTGGGGAACGGGGCAGCTCGATGAGGCGCGCTCGCTGTTGCAGCGCGCAGTTGACACCGAGCCCGGACACGCTTTCAGCCGGCGCAACCTGCAGTTGTTCAACAGCCGCCTGGTGGACCGCTGGCACTTTGCCATGGTGAATGATGAGGTGCGCAACCGGCAGTTCGCGGCTGCGCTGGAGCGTGCCGTTACCCCGCAGAGTGTAGTACTGGATATTGGTGCCGGTACCGGACTGCTGTCCATGATGGCGGCACGGGCAGGCGCCAGGCAGGTCATTGCCTGCGAAGCCAACCCCGCGCTGGCGGCGCTGGCGCGGGAGATCATCAGGGACAACGGCTGTTCGGATCGCGTCCGGGTACTCAACAAGTCTTCCCTGCAGCTTGATCCGGACACCGATTTCCCCCGTCATACGCGTCCTGATGTGCTGGTCGCGGAAGTGTTTGACACCATGGTGATCGGCGAAGGCGCCCTGAATACCTTTGCACACGCGCGCCGCCACTTGCTGGCACCGGATGCCGTTATCATCCCGCGGAAGGCGGTTCTGTACGGCGGTTTCGTCGAGTCGGAACGCCTGTGGAGAGAGGGCGGGGCGGACCAGGCCGGTGGTTTTGACCTGACGCGCCTGAATCAGTTCCGCCCCGACAGCATTGCCCTGGAGGCAGCGAGTTTTGGTGGCCGGCTGCTGTCGGAGGCCTTCCCCGTGTTTACCTTTGACCTGACCGGCGGGCAATCAACACCCGCGAAGGTGCAGCTTGATGTCCCGATTCCCGAAGCCGGCGTCTGTCACGCGCTGGTCTACTGGATACAGCTGCACCTGGATGACGAAGCAACGATTGATAACCGTCCCCCGTTCGATGCCGGGGCGGGGCGTGGTCAATACTGTAATCACTGGTACCAGTCGGTCAGGTTGCTGGTACCGCCAGTCCGGGTCAAACCCGGTATGACCTTGCGCGTGGAAGCCGTTCACAACCGGCAGAACGTCGCAGTCGTGGTCGTTGACCCGGTAAGCGGGGAACCACTGTAATCAGGCAGGGGAAAGCCGGGACAAGGCATCAACAGAAGGCTTGCCGGAGCGGAGCCCAGGAGGAGAGCGCATCATGAATCTGAGTATCTGTAAAACACTTTGTAATGAATGCCCGTTCAGCACATCGTCAAAACAGGGCTGGCTGGGCCCGCATACCCTGGACAGCATGCTGGATGCGCAGTTGAACGGAACCCTGTTCAGTTGTCACTTGCTGAGAAAGCAGGATATGAGTGCCGTAGACATCGAATCCGGCCAGGTGAGGATATGCCGGGGGTTTATCGCCAGTGCTACCAAGTCCGGCATTTCCTTCGGTCAGGCTTCCGAGGCGGAGAAAGCGCTGGCCGGTTTGCAGCAACAGGTAGCCCACGAAGCAAAGGAAGATGAAGAAATGATCCTGTCCAGGCAGGAGTTCGAGCAATACCATGGCGGTGACAGGCCGGAGCGGAAATTATCCAGGCAGGACCTGTACCGGCGTCTCGGCTACCGGTTCTAGGCGGGAATACCTGCCGTCGGTCAGCCGTTCGATTCCCGGCGCCGCTTGTCCGCGCAGGAGACAGGCTGGTGATTTTTCTGTTGGTGTGGCGCCCTGTCGATGCTGCAGAATCGCGCACTGATGTCGGCCTCGGCGAGGTGGGGATGTGCCTCCCGCAGGCTGTTGTAGACCTGCACATTGTTTCTGCCCTGTGACTTGGCAAAGTACAGCGCCTTGTCTGCCAGCGACAGCAGTGCCGCGGCGTTGTCGGCGTCCTGCGGGTAGCTGGCTGCGCCAATGCTCAGTGTAATGGCGGATTCCACTCCCTCGCCGCGGAGTTCATTGTCAAGCGCGAGCATCAGGTTGGTTGCGACAGTGCGCATGCCGCCGGCTGGATCCGTCAGGTCGGGTAGCAGCACGACAAACTCATCACCGCCCCAACGTGCCAGTGTATCGCTGGCGCGCAGTTTGTTACCAAGAATGTGGCTGACACGTATCAGCAGCCGGTCGCCATACTGGTGTCCATGGGTATCGTTGACCTGTTTGAAATTATCCAGGTCAATAAACAGGATGCCAACGTGTAAATCATACCTCCGGGCGTGCGCCATGGCCTGGTTCATGCGGTTCTCCAGCAGGGTGCGGTTCGGCAGACCGGTGAGCGCATCGTGCATGGCCATGCGGTGAATCTGCCGTTCTTTCCGCTGCGTTTCGGTGACATCGCGGAGCACGCCTTTGATACGGACATTGCCGGCATTGTGCCGGTCGAGCATAAATCGGCCTTCAACCCAGCGTTCTTCCCTGCTACCGCCTGCCAGCCGGAAGCGGACCCGCAGCACGCGTTTGCCGCTGCCGGTAATCTCTTTCAGCATGTGGGTCACGATGGCAGCGTCGTCTGTCATGACGTAGTCGAGCAGGGGTGTTTGCGATGCCTCACCGGGGGCCGGGCTGCGCCTGGAGAGCCTGCGCCATCCATCGGAGGCATTCAGGATGAGCCCGTCCGGTGACAGCTCCAGCACGGCTTCGCTGAGCAGGTTCAGGGTATCCATGTGTCCTGCCTGGCGAGCAGCGGATTCGCGCAGGTGCCTGCTGAGGGTGCGGATTTCGTCGAGCTCGCTCCTGAGGCCGAAACGCTTGAGTATGATCTCCATCAGGCACCAGCGGCTGAATCCGGACTGGAACAGGTTCAGGCTGATAAAAAGCAGCATGCTCAGCCACAGCAGGCGGTGGTCATTGTAGGTATACAGAAGTACGCCGATCGTGGTGATAAAAAAACCGGCAATGGTGCGGATGGTGGGTTCTATGTAGGGAAGACGGGAATTCTTGTTGGTATCGCGGGTCATGTCGGTAGCCGTATCACCGAGGTGTCAGGAGCTCTAATTAGCGACCGTAGTGCGTCGAATCTTGATATGGACAGGCTATGCAGACCTCAATTCGTCCGTTATTTGCGGCAGAGTGTGCGTAAAGTTACATACCGTAAGGCTCGACCAGGTGAATTCCTCCGGATGGTTTATTTTTCCACCTGGCCCTGGCGCACCTGTGCCGGGTGGATTCCGTGCACGGCCTGGCCGGCCAGGGTCTGAAAATCCGTAAAGGGAATGGCGGGGCTGAACAGAAAACCCTGTACGGCGTAGCAGCCATTGTCCCGTAGCATGTCCAGTTGCTCCGGCCGTTCGACGCCTTCCGCGACGGTCTTCAACTGCAGGTTGCTCGCCAGCGCCAGGATATTGTTGACGATTCCGGCGCCCTGAAATGACCCGGTCATTTCACTGACAAAGGAACGATCGATTTTCAAAATGTCGACCGGCAGGCGACGCAAGTAGGACAGGGACGAGTGGCCGGTGCCGAAGTCGTCCAGTGCAATGTGAAAACCCATGTCCCGGATGCGCGCCAGGCGACGGGAAGCACCTTCGATATCCACCATGGCAGCCGTCTCGGTGATTTCCAGCACCAGGTGTTCAGCAACCGTGGGGTGGTCCGCGGTGATGGTGTCGAGCAAGTGAAAAAAATCGCGGTGGTAGAGTTGGTGGACAGAGATATTGACGCTTAGCCGCAGTAACGGCGACTCCACCAGCAGGGCAGCTGCATCCGTTACCACCTGTTTGAGTGCCCAGATCCCAAGATCGGTGATGATGCCGGTTTCCTCCGCCACCGGGATGAACTCACCGGGTGATATCCAGCCGTGCCGGCTGTGTTGCCAGCGCGCCAGTGCCTCGGCACCGACCAGGCGGTGATCGCGTACCGCTACGATGGGCTGGTAATGGAGCGATAATTCCCCTTTTCTCAGTGCCTGCCGCAGGTTGTTGGCCAGGGACAGGCGACGTATGGCACTGCGTTGCAGATCTTCGCTGTAGTAGTGGTAGCGGTTTCGTCCGCCGGACTTGGCCTGGTACATCGCGGTGTCAGCCTGTTTAACCAGTTCTTCTGCTCCCTCGCTGTCTTCCGGGTAGATCGCAATGCCGATGCTGGCGCCAACATAGTGTTCGTAGTGCTTCAGGTCGAAAGGTTTTGCAAATGCAGCAATGATTTTATCCGCTACCCGGGCAGCGTCCCTGCGCTGTTCGATCGATGACAGCAGGATGGTGAATTCGTCACCGCCCATGCGAGCGACGACATCGGTTTCCCGCACACTTTCGCACAGCCGCTGCCCTGCCTCCTGCAACAGCAAATCACCGTATTGATGTCCGAGGCTGTCGTTGATGACCTTGAAGTGGTCCAGGTCAAGAAACAGGACAGCCAGGCGGGATTGCTTGCGGGCAGCGCCTGCAATCGCATTGTGCAGGCGCTCGACAAACTGCTGCCGGTTGGGCAGTTCAGTCAACAGATCATGGTAGGCCATGAACTGGAGGCGATCCTGCAATTCCTTGTGTCGAGTGATGTCCTGTATCAGCAGTACGTAGACCTGCCGGTCATCCTGACGGAACGAGCTGGCGGCTATACTGAGTTCTGTGGGTCGACCGCTATTCCCGGCCGGTATTGTGAGCAGTTGCCGGCCGTCAAGCCGGAACTTTCCATCGGGGCCGGTAAACCGGCCCGGGTTCAGTCGCAGTGCGGCGGCAAGCGGCATGCCAGGCGATTGATCAGCTGACAGTTCGAGTACCTGTTGTGCCGACAGATTGATGGTTTCTATATGTCCGTCCTGGTCGAGGGTAAGAATACCCTCGGCCGCGTTGCTGAGCACAGCGGCGTAACGTGCCTCACGGGCGACCAGCGTGCTGCGCATGGTTTCCAGATCTGTCCCCAGTCGCTGCAGTTCGAGAATGCCGGTGTCCTGGCGAATGCGGGTCGATACCTCGCCACCGGCAATCGCATGAGCACTTTGGCGCAGCAGCTGAATGGGCCGGGACAGGGAACGCGCTGCCAGTATCGACAGGGGGACGAGCATCAGCAGGTAGAGCCCTGACAGGTACAGCCCGTTGCGGTGGATCTGATCGATGTATTGCCGGATGCCCTGTTCGGAAAAGCCGAGACGCAGCCTGTCTGCAACAGCAGGGTCGCCCAGCGGGACACTGATAAAGTAGATCGCGTCATCGTGCTGCCCGAAACGGTAATCCTCCCGGAATACGGGCACATCCCGGTCGGACAAACCCGGTGCCAGCAGCGGGCCGGTCAGGCCATAGTCAGCGTAGACGACCTCCCCGGCCAGCATGATATCCCTGAGCGCCGCCCGGGCACTTTCCTTGCTCGCCTGGCTTGGCAGCAGGCGGGCGATCAGGTCACTTTTCACCCGTGCCGTGGAGATAAAATCGTCCTGTATGTTGGCCACCATCACGTTGACGATGACGATATAGAACAGCGATACCAGCAGCAGGTTTACCGTCACCGCGGCAAAGACGAAACGGCCGGCAAGACTCCCGGTAAGGTGGCTCAGTCGTTCTCGCATGGTACGTCCAGCAGGATCTTCAGCTGGCCGTCCGGTGGCAGGTCTGATGCCCATAGATAGGAAATCATCAGGGGGTTGGCGCTCAGCCCTTCGATGAGTTGGCTTACATCCCGGTATTCCGCCGGTCCGGCTTCGCGTCGTTGTACCAGTCGGTTGGCCAGTACGCGACGGTAGGCGTTTTTCGACATGAACAGGATCTTTTGCAGGAAAACCTCCTGCAGCATGGCATCCGATGCATTGCGGACCGGTTGCAGCGGGCCGTTTCGGGTCTGGTAGGGTACGCCGAGGTACAGTCGCCTGATGGTCTTCTGGGACAGTGAATTGACGGGTGCACTGCGGTTGGCGACCACCAGCAGGGGACACTGCATGGCATGGCCGGACGGTGAAACTGCCGCGCACAGCAGCAAAAGCAGAAACCGGACCGACCTCTTCACGGAAAGATCATGCTCCACTGGAAAGCCCACTGGCTGGAGTCTTCACGCAGAAAATCGGTACTGGCGTACTCTATTTTGAAGGCCTGGTTTTCAAGGAAGTCCCAGCGTAACCCGGCCAGTTTGCGGTCGCGGACAAAAGCCGGGAACAGTGACGCGTAAGGATCATCGCTATCCCCGTTGCTGTGTTCGATACGCAGGTAGGGAGTCCAGTTTTCATACAGATGGTAGTCACCCTGCAGCCAGGCACTGTAGAAGTGATCACTCTGGCGGCCGGCCGACGTTTTCAGCTCATTGTCGATCCAGTACAGCGCACCGTACAGCCGCAGCGCATCGAAGCGGGTATTGGCATAGCCGCCGCTGACCCGTTGTTTGTTCTGTATGAACTGGAGGCGACGCATTGGCATACGGTTATCGACATAGAATATACCGAATTCGGTGTCCGTATCCTGCCCCGGCAGGTAGCTCAGTCGTACACTGGTTGAGGGTTTGCGGCCACCATCGGGGTCAAGCAGGTCGAAACCGTCAAGCCGCCTGCCTTCCAGTTTGGTGCCTGCTCCGAACCCGGCCTCCAGTTGCAGTGTCGCGTCGGGGCTCAGCGCCCACTGGTGGCGGATATCGAGACCGGAGAAATGGACCGGCAGTGCGCCGTCTTCACGCTCGTAGGCGGCAATGCCGGGTGGCTGGATGGAGGACTGGATATAGTTGCGGAAGTGGAAGGTCTTGTTCCAGTAGCCCTGGTTCAGCTGAAAACGACCGAGCCAGAAGGTTGTTCCGGCGCGGGTTTTGTAACCCAGGTGAAGGCGAGCCAGTTCGCTTTTCTCATCGGTAGCAATGAATTCGGCAAAAAACCGGTACTGGTTGATATCCAGCGCGTACAGCAGGTCCAGGCTTGCGCGGTAGTCACTGTCGTTTTCTCCGCTCGCGTCCGGTTCCTGGCGCAGGTACCGGAGTTCCGGGAGTACCAGGAGCTGCTGGCTGGATTGCGCCTTACAGGATGCGGGTGCCAGCACCGCCAGCAGGCTGAGGCAATAAAGGAACAGCGGGAAGGAGTGCGCGGTTTTTTCCATTGAATAACTCAGGTTGCAACGATGCGGCACATCCCTTTGCGAATGTGTCTGTCAGGCCGTCATGA
>DRQL01000234.1 GCA_011371465.1 Gammaproteobacteria bacterium
AGAACAGCACGTTGACCGATATGGTCGACAGCCAGAAGTGCAGCTTGCCCAGTTTTTCGTCATACATGTGACCGGTCCATTTCGGCATCCAGTAGTAC
This sequence comes from Gammaproteobacteria bacterium, assembly GCA_011371465.1. Classification (GTDB taxonomy): domain Bacteria; phylum Pseudomonadota; class Gammaproteobacteria; order DSM-19610; family DSM-19610; genus Thiogranum. The sequence continues at coordinate 99 of DRQL01000234.1, forward strand.
GCCGCGCCCATGATGGCGTACACCGCCCCGGTAACCAGCACGTAATGGAAATGCGCAACCACGAAGTAGGTGTCGTGGTACTGGAAGTCCACCGGCGCAATAGCCAGCATCAGGCCCGAGAAACCACCGATGGTAAACATGACCACGAAACCCAGCGCGAACAGCATCGGGGTTTCAAAAGTCATGGCGCCCTTCCACATGGTCGACACCCAGTTGAATACCTTAACACCGGTCGGCACCGCAATCAGCATGGTGGCATACATGAAGAACAGTTCGCCGGTCAGCGGCATACCTACCGTGAACATGTGGTGCGCCCACACGATGAAGGACAGGAAGGCAATGGAGGCGGTCGCATAGACCATGGAACTGTAGCCGAACAGCGGCTTGCGCGCGAAGGTCGGGATGATCTGCGACACGATACCGAAAGCCGGCAGGATCAGAATGTACACCTCGGGATGCCCGAAGAACCAGAAAATATGCTGGAACATGACGGGGTCACCGCCACCGGCCGCATCAAAGAAAGAGGTATCGAAGAAGCGGTCGGTCAGCAGCATGGTCACCGAGCCCGCCAGCACCGGCATGGTGGCAATCAGGAGATAAGCGGTAATCAGCCAGGTCCATACGAACAGCGGCATTTTCATCATGGTCATGCCGGGTGCGCGCATGTTGATGATGGTCACGATGACGTTGATGGCACCCATGATGGAGGAAATACCCATCAGGTGGACCGCGAAAATCAGGAACGGGAAGGCGTTGCCGGTCTGCAGCACCAGCGGCGGGTACATGGTCCAGCCACCGGCCGGTGCGCCGCCATCCATGAACAGGGTGGATATCAGGATGGCGAAGGCAAACGGCAGGATCCAGAAACTCCAGTTGTTCATGCGCGGCAGCGCCATGTCGGGGGCGCCGATCATCATGGGTATCAGCCAGTTGGCCAGCCCGACGAAAGCCGGCATGACCGCCCCGAAAATCATTACCAGCGCGTGCATGGTGGTCATGGAGTTGAAGAACTGTGGTTCGACAAACTGCAACCCGGGCTCAAAAAGCTCGGCCCGGATGATCATGGCCATGGCGCCGCCCACGATAAACATCAGCAGGGCAAACAGCAGGTACAGGGTGCCGATGTCCTTGTGGTTGGTGGTAAATACCCAGCGGGCCAGACCGCTCGGGTGTTCTTCGTGGTGTTCGTCGTGTGTCGTTGCAGTACTCATTACTATTCCTCCACAACCCTTAACGGGCAGCCTTTACTTCTGAAGGTTGAACCAGGTCACCGGTGTTGTTACCCCAGGCGTTTCGTTCGTAGGTCACAATCGCTGCCAGGTCAACATCGCTGAGTTGCCCGGCGAAGGCGGCCATCGCGGTACCGGCCTTGCCATGCATGACGATATCCAGGTGTTGCGCGACGGGCCCGGTCGCGATCGCGCTGCCCTTGAGCGCCGGGAAAGCCCCGGGAACACCCGTACCGCCGGCCTGGTGGCACGCTGCACAGCTGGTGGCGTATTTCTTCTCACCGCGCTCCATCAGCTCGGCCATGCTCCAGTCACGGTCCGCGGCAGCCGCATCGGCTGCCTTTGCACCTTTCTGATCGGCAATCCACTGCCGGTAATCCGCCTCGTTTTTGGCCTCGACTACAATCGGCATGAAGCCATGATCTTTCCCGCACAGCTCCGCGCACTGTCCGCGGTAGGTGCCTTCCCGGTCGATCCTGAACCACATCTCATTGATAAAACCGGGAATGGCATCTTTCTTCATGCCCAGCTTGGGCACCCACCAGGCGTGAATCACGTCGTTGGAGGTAATCAGCAGGCGCACCTTCTTGTTGACCGGAACCACGATGGGGTTGTCGACTTCGAGCAGGTAGTGCTCGCCCTTGTCCTGCTGGTTGTAGATCTGTTCCTTGGGGGTGGCCAGGGTACTGATAAAACTCACACCCTCGTCCATGTAATCGTAGCCCCATTTCCACTGGTACCCGGTCACCTTGATACTGATGTCCGAGTTGCTGGTATCTTCCATCGCAACCAGCGCCCGGGTCGCCGGAATCGCCATGCTGACGAGAATGACGAAGGGGACAATGGTCCAGACGATCTCCACCGCGGTGCTTTCATGAAACTGCGCCGGTTTGGCACCTTTCGATTTACGGTGGTTGATGATGGAAATGAACATGGCGCCGAACACGACCACACCGATGGCCACGCAGACCCAGAGGATCAGCATGTGCATGTCATAGGCGCCCTGACTGATCGGCGTCACGCCACGGGTCAGGTTCAGTCCGTAATCGGCAGATGCCGTGGCCGCCGACAGCAATGCAGCCGCCCCGGCGCCCGCCGTCAACGCTCGTCTTGTCTTTGATACCAACATGCCAGTTTTTCTCCTTCCGAATCCCTGTTACGTTATTCTGTTGTTACTGCTCTGCCGCACGCCTGGTGGCACCCGGCTGTATCAATCTCAGTTCGCGAGACGCATGACCTGGCCAAGCTGACGTGCCAGGTACGCTTTTTCCGGCTCGGCGAGGCAGGCCCCTATTTCCAGGCTGCGGCCGTGCGAGCGGATCAGTAGTCGCGACGGATGCCCGTTAATGCGGGAGTGCTCGTGCACCAGGGTCGCCCAGGCGCGCTGGAAAGTCTGCTGCTCGCGACTGGCCCCGTGCTCGACTACTTCCACCTGGTCCGCGTTGACCGAAATCGTCTGCCAGCGGGCATTCCGGCGCGCCACCAGGTACAGCGCCACGCCCAGGACCAGCATTTCCAGGCCGGCAAATGGCAAAATCAGCCAGGCGCCCTGCATGGCAAACGCGGATGCGATACCGAACGTCACGATGACCATACCGGCATAGAAGCGCAACGCGCCTTGCCAGGACAAGGAGCTGTTGGGCCGAACCAGAAACCTGCCGGCATCTCGCACATGATCAAACTGGGTTGCAACCAACCTGCCACCTCTGCAACTCAACCCCCCGGGTCTAGCGCATGCTACAGCACCGCCCAAAAGAGGTGCAAAAAGAATTAAAATTTATAGCTATAAATTTAAACTATATCAGGGAGTTATAAATCGTTATTTTATAATTTACTTATTTTCTAACCTTCCGGTCCGGCTGCCGCTGCCTGGCCCCCTGGCAACCCCGTATACCGTCGCAAAATGAAGCCGATCGCCGCGAACAAGCTCCTTGCGGACGCACCGAAGCGTGCGCTCGCCCCAAATCCCTGTCAATACGGTACCTGAATCCCGGATTCCGGCTCTCAAGTCACTGGTTCAGCGGCCGAAATAAATGCCATGAAGTACGTCACGATTCTCGTGAATCGTTCCGGAACAACCGCCTGGTTTCACAATGAGAGGGAACCGATCATGGCAACTTTGAGAACCATTGCAGTCCTTATTACGCTGCTGACGGTTACGACCGCCTATGCCGGCGGTCAGCTCGCTTTCGAGCGCAAGCTGGCCGCAGCTGAAAACGGCGATATTGAAGCACAGTACGACGTCGGCTACCGCTATGAGAAAGGCCGCGGTGTAGACAGCGACGATGAAACCGCCTTCGAATGGTACAGCAAGGCAGCTGACCAGGGCCTGGACAAGGCACAGTACAAGGTTGGCTGTTTTTACCTGAAAGGCCAGGGCATCGACAAGAGCCTCGCCGATGCCGAAGCCTGGCTGAACAAGGCCGCCGACCAGGGCTACCCGCCGGCCCAGTTCCAGCTTGGCAAACTGTATGCCAGCACGCGCAAACGTGACTATGAACAGGCACTGAGCTGGCTGGAAAAAGCACAGGATGGCGGTTATGAACCGGCCACCCGGGAAATTCGCAAGGTCAAAAAGAAAATCAACTAGTCCCGTAACAGGGATTCCGTGACCATCCCGCCAAACTGTTTTTCCACGGCGCCACAGCCGCGCGCGAAGCGGACGTCGGCGAGCAATGCCGCCGGCAGGCGCTGCTCCAGCTCAGCCACCAGCTCGCCGGGATACTCGCATGCGGGGTCCATGCGATTGGCAACCCACCCGGCCATTCGCAACCCGGAGCGGTGAATCGCCGCCGCGGTCAGCAGCGCATGGTTCAGACACCCAAGTCGAATCGCGACCACCAGCACCACGGGCAGGTCCAGCGCAAGCGCAACGTCCTGCATGGTCTGTTCGGCGTTGATGGGTACCAGCCAGCCACCCACACCTTCCACCACCACAAAATCCGCCTGTTCGGACAGGGCATGAAAATGTGCACGGATCACCGAGAGCTGTATGTTCACGCCGTCTCGGCGGGCCGCGATATGCGGCGCCACCGCGGGTAAAAACGGATAGGGGTTCACCTGTGTATAGGAAACCGGCAGGGAAGAGCAACGCTGCAGTTCGAGTGCATCCTCATTTTCCGGTCCGCCGGCGCCGGACTGGCAGCCGCTGGCCACCGGCTTCATCCCGCTCACCCGGTACCCCTGCGCCTGCAACGCCCGCATCAAACCCAGGCTGACCCGGGTTTTCCCCACGCCGGTGTCGGTCCCGGTGACAAAAAAGCCGCGCACACTCATCGCGTCAGCCGGTCCAGCGGCAGGTTTTGCTCGCCGGATTGCGCCCAGCCGTGACCGTGTACGATTTCATAGCTGGCGGGTAATACCCCCTCCTGCCGGTACTGTTCGTACTGTTCGACCAGTCGCTGCATCTGCGCCTTGCCGGTCAATCCGCGCGGCCGGCCCTGCGTCACATTGTGGGCGCCGATCTGTTTGAGTTCACGCATCAGCTGCCACACATCCGGGTAAGTCACTGTCAGGCGTTCCACGTCCATTACCGGGTCCGAGAAACGCGCCCTCAGCAGGGCATCGCCGACATCGTGCATATCCGGGAAGGTATTGACATGACTGCGGCTGTCGACCCGTTCCCAGCTGGCGCGCAGCTCGCGCAGGGTGTCGGGACCGAAACTGGTAAACAGCAACAGGCCGCCGGGCCGCAACACGCGGTGCAGTTCGGCGAACACCGCGTCCAGGTCCACACACCACTGCAGCATCAGGTTGGAAAACACCAGGTCGAACTGCCGGTCCGCGAACGGCAGCCGTTCGGCGTCCGCGCACACGCAACGCGGCCGGCGCAGCCAGTGACCGCGCCGGCGTGCCCGCTGCAACATGGGCAGGGCGATATCCAGCGCAACCAGTTCCGACTTGCGATACCTCGCCAGCAGATCGGGGATACACTGGCCGGTGCCGGAGCCCAGGTCGAGCACGCGTTCCGGCCTGATTTTCACCAGTTCCAGGCGTTGCAGCAGTCGCTGCCCGATCTCCTGCTGCAACACGGCAGCCTGGTCATACCCGCGCGCGGCGGATTCAAAACTGCGCCGCGCCGCCGCCTTGTCGGGAAGCCGGTCAGCCGTTTGCATGCGGCACCTGTTCCCGTCTGTCCAGCAGCCAGTCATCCAGTTGCGCACTGCATGACGCGGGGTGGGACAGGAACGGAGCATGCCCCGCCGCGGCGATGCGCCGCGATGGAATGGCTGGAAAACATTCGCATACCTCCACGGGCACCAGCGTGTCACGCTCCCCCAGCAACCAGCGCAGCGGCGCAGCAGGCAACTGCAGCGCGCTGCGCAAATCCGACGCCTGCAGGAAGCGCAACCCTGCCCGCAGTGCCGCTGCATCCGGCTGCGGCCGGTCGCGTAACACGGCGCGCAGTTTACGCAGCGTCTTGCCGCTGTGCGCCATGCCCCGCACCTGCAGGGAAAGAAACCGTGTCAGTGTCCGTTCGATATCCGTCTCCAGCTGCTCGGCAAACTTCCCGAACACCTGCGCATCCACTGCATGCCGCCAATCTTCCTTTTTGACGAAAGCCGGGGTGCTGGCCAGCAGCACAACACCTTTGATCGCGCCACGCCGGTCAGCCAGGGCTGCCAGCGACACCAGGCCACCCAGCGACCAGCCCAGCCACCAGGCACCGGCGGGCACCACGTCCCGCACTGCGCCGGCCCAGGCAGTGAGCGATTCCTGCTGCTGCCAGCGGCTGTTACCGTGCCCGGGCAGGTCGACCACCCAGACGCGATAGCGATCGGACAGTTCATCGACCCAGTCCGCCCAGACGCCGCCGTGCATCCCCCAGCCATGCACCAGCACCAGGTCGGACCCGGTCCCGCTGACCTCAACGTGCAGCAAGGGAGTCCCCTTCCAGGCAAGCCGCCAGGCTGTCCAGCAGGCGGTCGATCTGCACCGTTTCATGGGCCGCGGACAGCGTTATCCGCAGCCGCGCCGTGCCTTCCGGTACCGTGGGCGGGCGAATCGCGGTCACCAGCAAACCCCGTGCGCGCAGGCATTCACTCAGGCGCAGCGCAGCTCCCGCGTCACCCACCAGCAGGGGCTGGATCGGCGTGCCGGATACCATCAGCGGCAGCCCCAGTTCGCGAGCACCGGCACGGAAATACTGCACCCGTTCCTGCAATCGCGTCCGCAGGTGATCCCCCTCGCGCACCAGCTGCAGTGCGGTCCGGCTGGCCCAGGCGATCGCCGGTGGCGGCGCGGTGGTATATATAAAGGTACGCGCCTGCTGGATCAGCGTCTCGATCAGGGCTTCGCTGCCCGCCACGAAGGCTCCGAAGGTGCCCAGTCCCTTGCCCAGGGTGGCCATCAGCAACGCGTTGTCGGGCACGGCAGGCAGCTGGTCCAGGAACCAGCCCCGGCCCTGTTCGCCCAGCACGCCGAGGCCGTGCGCATCATCCACCAGCAGCCAGGCGTCCTGCTCCGTTGCCAGCCGCGCCAGTTCGGCAACCGGCGCACAGTCCCCGTCCATGCTGAATACCCCGTCGCTGGCCACCAGCCGGGTGCCCTTGCCGGCTGCAGAAAGTTTTGACTGCAAGCGGACCATGTCGTTATGCGGGTAACGCACCAGCCGGGCACGGCTCAGCACAGCGGCATCAACCAGGGAAGCGTGGTTCAGGCGATCCTCGAACACCTGGCCGTGCCGATCGACCAGCGCAGAAACCACCCCGAGGTTGGCCATGTAGCCGGTCGAAAACAGCAGCACCCGCGGTCGTCCCGTAAAGGCCGCGAGATCGTCTTCCAGTGCCTGGTGGGCATAGCTGTGTCCACTCACCAGGTGGGCTGCGCCGCTGCCGACGCCGAAACGATCGGCGCCTTCTTTCAGCGCCTCGACCAGGCGCGGGTCACCAGCCAGTCCCAGGTAATCGTTGCTACAAAAGGAAAGATAAACCCGGCCGTCGATCCGGACCTCTGTGCCCTGCGCGCCCTGCAGCGTCTGCCGCACCCGGTAGAGCTGCTGCTGTTTGCGTGCGGCCAGCGCGGCCGTCAGGCTCTGCATGGCACTTCAGGCGGGGCGCAGCCCCAGTCGCGCGAACAAAAGCCGGTCCTGGTCTGCTTCGGGATTGGGTGTCGTCAGCAGCTTCTCGCCATAAAAAATGGAGTTGGCACCGGCGAGAAAACACAGGGCCTGCAACTCGTCGCTCATCTGCTCGCGGCCTGCCGACAGGCGTACATGCGACTGCGGCATCAGGATACGCGCCACGGCCAGGGTGCGCACAAACTCAAAAGGATCCAGCTCATCCTGCTGCGCCAGTGGTGTCCCTTCGACTTTCACCAGCAGGTTGACCGGCACGCTCTCGGGGTGCGGCTGCTGGCACGCCAGTTGTTCCAGTAGCGATACCCGGTCTGCACGCGCTTCGCCCATGCCGAGGATGCCGCCGCAGCAGACATGCATGCCGGCCTCGCGGACGTGATGGATGGTGTCGAGGCGGTCTTCGTAGGTACGGGTGCTGATGATGTCACCGTAGAATTCCGGCGAGGTATCCAGGTTGTGGTTGTAGTAGTCCAGGCCGGCCTGCTTCAGCTGCTGCGCCTGTTGCGCGTCCAGCATGCCGAGCGTCATGCAGGTCTCCAGGCCTTCCGCACGCACCCGTTCCACCATCTCCAGCACGCGCTCAAAATTTTTGCCGCGCGGGTTGCGCCACGCCGCGCCCATACAGAAACGACTGGCCCCCGCGGCTTTGGCCGCCCGTGCGGCATCGACCACCGCATCGACATCCATCAGTTTTTCCGCATCCACGGCGGCTTCGTGGTGAACACTCTGGGGACAGTACCCGCAGTCTTCCGGGCAGCCGCCGGTCTTGATGCTCAACAGCGTGCTGACCTGGACTTCATTGGCATCGAAATGTGCGCGGTGCACCTGCTGGGCCCGGAACAGGAGGTCGTTGAACGGCAGGTCGAACAGGGCTGC
>DRQL01000235.1 GCA_011371465.1 Gammaproteobacteria bacterium
ACCGCTGTCGTCCTTTCCCCACCAGGGCGTGTAGGTGACATTGGGGTTATAGGCCATGACGTTGAAACCCGCGCAGAGCGCCATCATCTCGGCATGGCTGTCCGGGGTAAAATCCAGGTTGCCGCTGGATATGGGGCTGGGGTGCGCCGTACTGGTGCGCGCCCCGTTGGATGGCAGGTGCTCCCAGTCCATGCTCCCCGAATCGTCGATCATGAAGAAGATGTTGGGCTGTACTGCACCGCTTTGCAGGAACAGGGGGTTGGTCGCCAGCTTCCCCGGTGCGGCTACCGTGCCGGATACCAGCCCCAGCGTAAGCATGGTGGCCGTCAGGCTGCGCAGGGCAACCGCTTTATTGTGCTGTCGTTTGATTGTATTCATGACATGTTCCTCGTGAGAAGCATTCGCCTTTACTATGCATCCTGCTCTAGCCTAGAGGAGCGGCATCCGGAAGCTGCTCTGTAAAATGTAACGGGCGGTGGGGTTCGTGCCCTCACCCCAGCCGATTGCGGTGATTCGAAACGCGTACTGGCGGCGATCCGGCTTTTTGTTGACATAGCTGGTCTTGGGGGCTTCACCGACCCGCCCCATGTATTCGATGATGAAGCGCGGCTGCTGTGTCAGGCCGCTCATGGTGGTTACCGGGATCGCATTGCCGGTTGCCAGCCACCCGGTGTCATCAAAAATGTTCGTGCCCGTGGGCAGGGGGCGTGTTGCCACCCCGACCAGCGGAGCGCGTTCCGAATACAGACCCGTGACGGGTGCGCTTGCATTAAAATTCGTTGCCAGGTCGTTCACGCTGCCGATATTGGCGACCAGGTAGGCTTCCCCGCTGCGCAGCGCGACTTCCGCCGCCTGCAGGGCGATCTGGCGTTGCCGGTTATTGTTGGACATCTTTTCCTGCAGCGTGGTGGAGCCCATCGACGCAACACCGATAATGGTCATTACCAGCAATATCAGCAGGCTCACGGTGAGCACGGCACCGCGCTGCTGCCGGAAGCTTTTGGCCTGGGGTCGGGGTGTTGATTGAGTCGTCATGGTCGATTACTCCAGCCGGCGCGGGTGTCAGGCGCCGCGGTTGCGCAGGCGAACGGTGGTGGTGAAGGATTTGCTATATAGGCCGCCGGGCACGTTCTGTACGGTGTCGAAGGTCAGCGTCATACGTACACTGGCGATATTGTTCCATTTGTCGGCGTCGATCTGGTCCGCACGCAGGTACCGCTCCACGCCCGGTGTACCGTCCAGGTCCACGCCGTAAAGAATCTGCAGGTCCTGAACGCCTTCGACCAGTTCGTTCGCCTGCGTTGCATTGGCGCAGGCGTTGCTGTTGACAAACAGTGAGGTACCGGTTCCCGAAGTGCTGGCGCAGAGTTCATAGGTGCTGGTGCCCACCAGAGTGGCGCTGGCCACCGAGGCACGGTCCGAGCCGAAAATATTCTGCAGATCGCCGGTGGCGTTGGACTGACCCTGATTGGGACCTGACGTCGCCGTAACACCGGCAGCATGCTGGATGGTTCCGTTGCTGGTGGTCGGGTCGTTGGTAATCATGAAGACCGAGGCGGTCGAGCAATCGCCCACCACGATGAGATCAAACTGCTGCAGGGCGCTGTAACCCACCAGCGAATCGTCCAGCTGGATATCGGAAGTCGAGGATGCCATGGGCTGGGCAAGGCGGATACTGCCGCCGCTGCCGGCGCGGCGAATGGTAATGGTATCGCTGCCGCCGGTGCCGGCGCCGTCGGTGCCGAAAATGGACGCGGCGAAGTCGGCTGATGAGCCCAGTGACTTGTTGGCAAGGTCGTTGACGAACGGTTTGGTCGGTGCGTCACTGTCCAGGCAGCCCAGGTACCCGGCGGCACTGATATCCTCGGACAGGCGGGTGAGTGCAAAACGCACATTCTCCTGCAGGCGGGACTGCCCTTCCGTTGACAGGAAGGCGCTCTTGGTGCCGCTGAAGATCTGGATGACGCCGGCCATCAGCAGCAGGCTGATGACCATGGCCACCATCAGTTCGACCAGGGAGAAGCCGCCCGATTTCCGGAAGGCGCGGTTAGCAAAATTGTGTGATGCGGTCATTTTCATCATGGTGATTACGGCTGAGTGGTTATGATCAGGCAGCGCAGGTCAGCGGAGTTGTCGGGATCACAACCCGTACCGGAAGCATCGTTGCGCGCTTCATCCCAGCGCACCGTGATGGTAAACAGGCCGCTGCCCGCGTCGGTGATTACGCCCTGACCCTTGGGCAGGGTGCTCAGTAACTGGTTCCATTCGGCCATATCATAGGCGACCATGTCGACCGGCGAACAACTGGTTACAACACAGTCATTGGGTGGAGGCGATGATGATGGTGCCCCGACATAAGAGGTCGCCGAACCGGAGTTGGCGCGCATGCGCTCCGCCATGTCGCTGGCGATATAGGCGGCGCGTGTCTGCATGGAGGCATCATTGTTGTTGCGCAGGCTGGTCGCCTGCAGGCTGGCAATGCCCAGTAGACCGATCGACAGGATCAGTACCGCGACCATGACTTCGATGAGGGTGAAGCCGGCGGAGTACCGGGTTTCTGCAATGTATTTATTCGTGTGTGTCATTGTTTCTACCCTGGCATGTTCAGGAACAGGTGACCTGGCTGTTCAGGTTTACACCGCCGGTTGCCAGAATGCGCAACTGCCGGCCGATCTCACCGCTACGGTCATCGCACAGTGTCAAGGTGATGTTCGGGCTGCTGATAGCACCCTGTGAATCGATCTGCAGGCTGCTCTGCGCTGCGCTCAGCGTTACATTGATGGAGTCCGGCAGCGGTTCGACCACGCGAATCAGTTCGCCTGGTGCATCCAGCACACCGTCTGCATCACTGTCTACCCACACGATCCAGCCCAGCTGCCAGTTGGTCTGGCCGGTGCAGGCCGGGTTGGCCGGGTCATCGCTGACACAGATGTTGGCGTTACGCCCCTGCTTTATGGCTTCACTGCGAGCCATGTGGATCGAGGAAACCAGCGTGTTGGTAGCGGCTGACAGGCGATTGTTGAGGATCAGATTGCGCATGCTGGGCACGCCCGTGGTCAGCAGAATAGCGGCAATCGCCAATGCCACTATCAGCTCGATCAATGTAAATCCGCGTTTTTTGTTCATGAGGCTAACCTAAGCCCTGTCAGGCTGTGTCGTAAATTCAATTCCGATCAGTGGAGCAGATTCCGCGACCAGCGGTTATCTGGCGGGGGCGGGACTCTTGCCCTCTCTCCGCTTTCCTATAGGGGATTGATTCGGAAAAACTTTAAGCCGCTATGCAGATTCCCCGGAACGGGGCGATGAACGGCCGGATTTTACCGGCTGAGCGGAATGCCGGGGTCGCCGGGCATTAGTTGGCGGGTGTCGGCAGCGTGGGATAAGAGGCTGGTGCCGGACTCCAGCTGAATGACATGCGACCCGTCCGGGCTCTGCCATTCAATATGAACCTGGATTTCAACGAGTTGCGTGCCTTCCTGGACGGATGCCGTGGTGTTGAAGCGCGTTCCGGCGCGTTCGGTCTGCTCTGCCGGTTCGTCGAGCAGGTCAGCACCAAGTAGTTGTTTTGTCACCAGTATTTCCAGGTGCCTCGCGCCCAGGAGATACGCCTGGTCGGTGGCATGGAGCCTGCCCGATGTGGACCACAGGCGAGCCTGCAGCTGTCCCAGGCCCAGCAGACCGGTGCTGAGTACCAGCAGGGTGATCAAGGCCTCGATCAGGCTGATTCCCTTCGAGTTTTTGTGCATGGCTAGAAATCCTTCCAGGTGCCGGGGACCGGCACACTGCGCAGAACGGGGAAATCAAGCTGTTGCCGGCTACCGTCTGCAAGCTGTATGTGGTTGAGCTGCAAGGTTGAACCGGTGATATCGAGGTGGCTATCCAGCACCAGTGCGCCCGTGATCGAGACATCCTCGCTGGCGAAGGGGGCGGGACAGGAGGATTCTATATATACGATCCCGTAGATCGTGACGCCGGGAGCGAACAACGGGCAGCCGGCACCGGGCGGGAAATACAGCACGACCGGCCGCTTTGCGCTGCCCAGCTCTGCCCGCCACAGGTAGCGGGTTCCCGGGCCGGCTTCCGGTGCCACCCGGTAGCGGCGCTGCGGTTCCGGAAGTGCCTGCTCCTGTTCGGCAAGCTGCAGGAACTCTTCCCGACTGACGGAAAAGATCTGCGGCCACAATCCACCGCGCATATCCAGGCCGCGCAGGGACCCGTTATGCAGGTCGGTGGTTGCCGGCAGCGGGCAGCGCGTTGCCAGTCCGGACCAGATGGCTTCCCCGGCCTGGTCGGTATCCGCGTACTGTGGGCGGATATCCAGGTTGCGCGGTGTGCCGCTCAGGCAACCATGGATGACCAGTGGTGGCAGTGTTTCCGCCCGCGGCGTCAATACAGAAAGCAGGCGCACGAACTGACTGACGTGTGCCTGTATGTTGGAGCCGTCATGGCGGCGCGCGGTCGCCTGTATGGATACCAGCCGCCGGTAGGGCACGTTCCTGCTGAAGCGGAGTTCGGTACCGGTTCCAGGCAGACGGCCTGGCAGCTGCAGTTTGCCGGTCTCCGTGTCGGTGTCGAAGCGCCCGCTCCAGGACAGGGCGTCGGGTTTTTCAACCAGGTACACCATGCCCCGCGCCAGCCCGGATTCCGCCTGCAGCAACAGGCGTGTGTTCCAGTTGTCGTTGTTGGACATGCGCTGTTCCACCAGCTGTGTGCGTGCGACGGCCAGTGTGACGATGGTGATCGACAGGGTCAGTGCCAGCGTAACCAGCAGGGTTGCCGCACCCTGCTGTTGCCGGTATCGCTGTGGCCTAGTCTGCACCTTGACTGCCTGCCACGAGCCGGTCGTTACGGACCCGTACCCAGTTGTCGAGTGTCAGCGCAGTGGCCGCCCTGTTTTTCAGCTGAGCGCTGATGCGTATCCCGATGCCACCCTGTACCAGCTGTGCGGAGTCGGGCGTACAGGCGCTGTTGCGGTCATCCAGGTTCAGGCAGCGAAAACGGGGTTGGAACTCCAGGCGGGTGATTTCAATGTCCGGGTCGTTGACGGTTTGCCAGTAACCATGGTTGCAATCGAAGCGGCTGCCGCCAAAACGGGACTGTATGCCGGTGCCGCGCAGCCGGAAACCGAACTGCTCGACATTATCGTCGTCAGTCAGCGGTTCACAGTTACCATCGTCGCAACGGCCAACGCCTGCCAGGCCGTCCTGGTCCAGGTCATAGGCGAACAGAATGCAGGAGTTGCGATGTTCTCCCGCATAGAAGCCGGTGCGTACCCGGTTGACCGGGTTCTGGAAGGGATTGTTGGCAGGGTTGACCAGCCCGGGTGAGAAGTGTCGGTAACCGGCGCGCCTCAGGTCGCTGCTGACCAGATGCATCAGGCCGTTCAGCTGCTGGTGGAGGTGCGCCTGTTGCAGTTGCCGGGTACTGTGCCGGGCCGTGGCGCTGTACACCGTGATTACGGCAGACAGTGCGACCAGGGAAATTGTGCTGGCGATCATCAGTTCGACCAGCGTCATTCCGGCCTGTGACCCGCTGTGGTTCAGCACCGGGGATAACCGGGCTGGCCGATGGCGCAGATCCGGGTCCTGCCCAGCGGGCTGGTGATCACACGCAAGGTGCCGGCGCGGTTACTCAGCGACAGGGTGCCCGCGCCGGCGGTTCCGCGCAGCGGTGAAAACCGGATGCCGCGCAAGGTGCGGGAAGTACGGGAGGCAAGCCGGACAGCGGGGAATGCGGCTGACCGTCGGCGGCGCATGAGGTTCCGGTTGCCGTGCAAGGTGGTGCAGGACGAAGGCCCGGCGCTGTCGGCGTTGCAGTTACAGCCCGCTGTTTCACTCCAGCCGAAACACCAGTGCTCCGGGTCGTCGACGATCACCGAAAAAAACACCGGTACGTGGTAACTGAGGGCGTGGTTGCGCGCAAGCTGAAGCTGCTGTGCGAGTGTTTCTCCCGCCGCACGCAGGCGTGCGTTGTCGATGACGCGACTCATGGCTGGCACGGCCAGGCCGGTCAGAAGCGCGGTCAGCGCCAGCGTCACCAGCAGTTCAACCAGCGTAAAACCGGTATGCCTTGTATCTTCCATGATCAGGCTCCAGGGCAACTTGTTCCGTGTTGTCGTGCCGAGTATAGTCCGTTTTTACCGGGGTTCAAGGATGGACCGAAGCGGGCGCCGGATGGAAGTGTCCCGCGATATGATTCAGGGCAAAGGGAGTTGCGTCATGGACAGACTCGACACACCGGGTTTTACCTTCTTCGAATTACTGATCACGCTGGCCATTGTTGCGATTCTCGCTACCGTTACCGTTCCTTCCTACACCGGGCTGGTTGCCAAATCACGACGCGGCGATGCCATGGCCGCGCTGGCGCTGGTTCAGCTCGCGCAGGAACGCTGGCGGGCCGCCAACCCGGCCTATGCCGGAGACCTCGTTACGCTGGGCTGGAGTCAGGCAACATCACCCGATGGCTACTACGCGCTGCGTATCCGCAACGCGGATGCCGGCAGCTTCCTGGTGCTTGCCCGGCCGACGGGTGTGCAGCAGTCCGACCCCTGCGGACCCTTTGCACTGGATGCCAACGGACCGGTGTACGGCGGCGGGTACGCAGACGCTGATTGCTGGAAGCGTTAGGGACGCAGGGAAACCGGCAGTAACAAGCGGTGAATCTCCGGGTACTGCGCGATGACAGACTGTATCGTCATCGGTGCCGGCCTGATCGGCATGCTGAGTGCCTGGGAACTGGCGGAGGCCGGAATGCAGGTCACCGTGCTGGAAAAAGGTCTCCCCGCGCGTGAATCCTCCTGGGCCGGCGGCGGTATACTGTCGCCACTCTATCCCTGGCGTTACCCGGATGCCGTCAATGAACTGGCCCGCTGGAGCCAGCGCGTCTACCCGGATTTCTGCAGCCGGCTGGAAGCAGCATCGGGTATCGATCCGCAATGGACCCGTTCCGGCCTGTTGATCGCAGAGGCCGGCGACCGACCGGCAGTCGATGACTGGCGGGTCCGTTTCGGGAC
>DRQL01000236.1 GCA_011371465.1 Gammaproteobacteria bacterium
CGAAGGCACCGAAGAATTCGTTGGCCGTTGGTCCCTTGTTGGAAATCGATTTTACGTCACCATACAGGATGCGGGATATGTCCGCCGCAACCGTCAGGTTGGGGGTGAAGTGAATGGCGATACCACCACCGAACATGGCCGGAATATCGAAATCACCCTGCTCCGCAAACAGACCTGCATAGTCGTCAAACTCTTCCATGTAAATCTTGGAGCGGCCCATGAGGCCGAACGAGAACATGCCGATGCGCCCCTGGTAGCCAATCTGCCCGCCGATGCCCCAGGCGTCGTCGTTGCCGTTATTGGTAACGTTACCCGGATCACTGGAAAAGCCCTGGAACAGTCCGAGGCCATAGGCACGGAACGTCTGGTAGCCGATCACCGGGCCGAACCCGATGGTGTGGTTGGGGGTGATTTTCCAGGCAAGTGTGGGGGAAATCAGCACCTGGCCCAGGTTGACACCCAGTGCAGGGCCGTTATTGGGGTTCAGATACAGGCTCGGCAGCTGCCCGTCAACGACACCAACCGGGACACCAAAACCGTTGGGCGGAGGCAAAGTAAGCAAACCGGCAAAGCCTGAAGGCCCGGGCTGAAAAGCCGAAGTGGCCGTATCGCCAATCACCGGAGCGAAAGCATCCGTGTAGAGATTACCGTTACCCGCATTGGCGTCACCGTAACGGGTATTCATCCCGCCATTGGCTGCGACCGATAAACCCAGGGTGAAATTACTGCCCCAGCTTTTGGTAATACCGAAGCTGGGGATAAAGAAGGCATTGGAACGGCTCTTGCCGCTCGCATCGGTACCCTGCCGGGAACCCGCACCACCCAGATCCGGTACAAACATGCCGGTAGCATCTACCCGCGCCTTGCGCTTGGGTTTGAAAATCTCGACACCGGCGGTAACGCTGTCACCCACTTCAGCAATCGAAGCCGGGTTGACGGCAGCCGCCATCGGGTCCTGCCCGTAGGCGATACCGGCACCACCCATTCCACGGTTTTTTGCACCGGCACCGATTTTGAAATACCCGTTGGTCGCCTGCGCGAGCGGCGCCGCAAGGAGAGCCGCCAGCGCGGCTGTGGTTAACGTATGTTTCAGGATGCCTTTCATAAGTCCATTCCTCTATCCAGTTTTAGGTGGTATCCGTCTATAATGTTGTATTTATACAACGCTCCTGCAGAGCATTAACAACAAAGATGTAATAAAACCGCACCGCTTGTCAATTCCCTGATACACGAAAAGCAAGAAATATGCCCGGTCTTTTATATCAGCTTTTACTAATACTTACGTGCCATTCTTTACACCGGGTCTATAGCGGTTATAGCACGGTTTTACTTGAACTGATGGTTACGGTGGGGATATGCTCAATGACCGTAGCGGCTACACAACAACCTTGAGGAGTCACGGATGCGTCAATCAAAAGCCAAATTAACGTCACTTCGACTACTAACCGCCGGAATCCTGACCGCCTGCGCCTCCAACGGCATGGCATCCGGCTTCGCGCTCATCGAGCAAAGCGCCAGCCAGCAGGGAAATGCCTTTGCCGGTGGATCCGCCGTAGCTAACGACGCGACCACTATTTACTTTAACCCCGCCGGCATGACGCGCCTGAATACAGAAATGGTGGCCGGTGCCCACCTGGTCATCACCTCGGCAAAATTCGACGGCACGGCAACTGACCCGGCCGGGTTTCCGGCCAGCGGCGGGAACGGCGGCGACGCAGGCGGCAATGGCCTGGTGCCGAACCTGTATTTTTCCACGCCACTCGGCGACGGTCTGTTCGCCGGCATCGGCATCAATGTTCCTTTCGGACTGTCGACCGAATACAACTCCGACTGGAAGGGTCGCTACCAGGCCATTGAATCCGAGGTCAAAACCATCAACATCAACCCTTCACTGGCGTACAGGGTCAATAACCGGTTTTCCATCGGGGTGGGCGTCAGCCTGCAATACATCGATGCCAAGCTCACCCAGGCGGTCGACCAGGGCAGCCTGTGCGTGCCCACCCAGGCCCAGTTGCAGGCGCTCGGCGTTCCCGGCGCCGACCCGGCCAACTGTGCCGGACTGGTACCGCAGGGCAGCGATGCCTTTGCCAAGGTCGAAGGGGATAACTGGGCCGGAGGTTACAACCTTGGTCTTCTGTATGAACCAACCAGCAGTACCCGGATCGGGCTCGCCTACCGCTCCAAGATCAACCATCAACTGTCCGGCAAAGGCCGTTTCAGTAATACGCTGCCACAGTTCTCCAGTTTCGGTCTGTTCGTAAAAACAGGCGTTACTGCCGATATCGACCTGCCGCAGACCGCGTCCCTGAGTATCTACCATGATCTCAGCAACCGCTGGTCGGTCATGGCCGATGCGACCTGGACGGGCTGGGACAACTTCGATGAACTGAGAATCAAATATGATTCCAACCAGCCGGATTCGGTCGTCGATGAAAACTGGAACGATATCTGGCGGTATTCGCTGGGCGTGGATTTCCGCTACAACAGCAACTGGACCTTCCGCGCCGGCACCGCCTTCGATGAAAGCCCGATCCCGAACTCGAACCGCACCGCACGCATACCCGGTGAAGATCGCATCTGGGCCTCCGTGGGCTTCGGTTACCAGATGACACCGGCTATCGGCATCGACGTCGGCTATTCACACCTGTTCATCGATGATCCCGAGCTGAATGAAAACACCCCGACCAGCGGCACCCTCACCGGGGAATATGACGCCAGCGTGGATATCGTCAGCGCCCAGCTGGTCTGGAAAATCTAGGGCAACTCTGCTTAATTCGAGTAAGCTCGTCATTGCGAGCGAGGCGCGGCAATGACGAATGAACCAGCACCACAAATAAAAAGGCCGATGGGAATCCCCACCGGCCTTTTTACCTGGATCCGTGTCGACTCAGGATTTCTTGATCAGAAATTCATACTTGCCGCCGGATTCCTTGGATTCCAGCAACTCATTGCCGGTCTGCTTGGCAAAAGCCTCGAAGTCCTTCACGGAGCCCGGGTCAGTCGCGATGATACGCAGTACCTGACCGCTGTTAATGGTACCCAGAGCTTTTTTGGCCCTCAAAATCGGCAACGGGCAGTTCAGTCCTGATGCGTCCAGTTCTTCGTCAAAGTTAGCCATGGTAAAAAGCTCCTTACGTGTAATTGCAGTTAACCGTCGGGCGGTCCCAAAATGTGGTCGCCTTTATAGGATAAGTACCGGTCAAACGCAAGCCCAAGGCACTTGTATACCCCTATCGAAACAGGCACTGAGGCACGGCACAAAAATCACCCGCCAGGCCACCCCGGTCAGCTGGCAATGCCGATAGGCTCTTGCTTTTCAACGGGATATCCCCGCCTGTACCAGTCTACGATACCGCCTCTCAGGTTCAGCGCCTGGTCCACGCCCTGCTGCTGCAGCCAGGCGCAAACCTGTGCGGAACGGGCCCCGGTACGGCAGTACACCACAATCTTTGGCTGTCGGCGCAGGTCATCCAGGCGCAGAGGCACCAGGTGCATGGGCATCGCTTCCGCACCGGCCAGCATACCCTGCGCCATTTCCGCAGGCGTACGCACATCAATCAGTAAATAGTCTTCCTCGTTCGCGGCGATCATTTCCGCCAGTTGTGTCGAGTCGATTTCCTGTATTCCAAACATATCACCACCATATTAGAGATTTCTAATATTCTCCATATCCAGGCGCCCCCTGTCAAGCCGGTCCGCCGGCAGCGCCCCGACATGAACCGATCCCCGCGAACAAAAATGCGGCGCGCGGTAGTTTCGCGCTATCGACTAGGGTATTCTCGTGAGCACATGATTTTTCGCAGGTTCATAGCCGGGCTGCTGTCGGCAGCACTCACCGTCTCACCCACTTTTGTTGCAAGCGAAGTCGCCGGTAGCAATCTGCCGGATTTCGGCGACTCCAGCGGCTCGCTGATTTCCCCGACCCAGGAAATGGCGCTGGGAGAGGCGTTTATGCGCAGCGTGCGCGCCCAGACCACGCTGGTGACCGACCCCGAAATCAACGACTACATCGACCGCCTCGGCCACCGCCTGGTCGCCGCCAGCGACGCGCCCAACTACCCCTTTACCTTTTTTGTCGTCAACAACCCCGCGGTCAACGCGTTTGCCGGACCGGGGGGTTACATCGGGATACACACCGGCCTGATCCTCACGGCCCAGAACGAATCCGAACTGGCCGGCGTAATGGCCCACGAAATCGCGCACGTCACCCAGCGCCACCTGCTGCGCGCCTATGAAAGCGCCAACCAGATGAGCCTGCCCACCGCGGCGGGCATGATTGCCGCGATCCTGCTGGGCGTAGCCGCCGGCAGTACGGAAGCGGGCATCGCCGGTGTGACCGCCGTTCAGGCCGGCAACATCCAGCGCCAGCTGAATTTCACGCGGGCCAATGAAAAAGAAGCCGACCGCATCGGCATCCAGACCCTGGCCCGCTCCGGCATCGATCCCTACGGCATGCCCAGCTTCTTTGAACGCCTGCACCAGTCCACGCGACTGTACGGTAACAACGTGCCGGAATTCCTCAGCACCCACCCGGTCACCAGCAACCGTATTGCCGAATCCATGTCGCGTGCCGAGCAGTACGGACGGGGCAAGGAACGGGACTCACTGGAATTTCAGCTGACCCGTACCCGCCTGGACGTACTGGAATCGGATAACCCCCAGGCCACCCTGAAACAGTACCGCGCGCTGGCAAAGAAACCCTCCTCCGGCCCGGCGGAGCGCTACGGCCTGGCACTGGCCTACTGGCGCACCGGCGCCAATGACCAGGCTGAAAAACAGTTGCGGATCCTGATGAAGGACGATCCTGACCGGGCCATCTACCGGACCACCATGGCCAGGATGCTGCTGGACGACGGGCAGAAACAGGAAGCCCTGCAACTCTACCGGGATACCCTGAACCTGTACCCGGGCAATCTTACCGTCAGCCAGTATTACATCGCCGCGCTGATCGAAGCCGGTCAGGCCAAAAAAGCCCGCTCCGAGGTCGTCAGGCTGCTGCGCAACAAACAGGCCCGCACGGCACCCGTCTACGAGCTGTGGGCCCGGGCAAGCAGTGTCAGCGGCCCCGCCTGGGAAACCAATGTTGCCTCGGCGGAAGTCTACTACCTGTACGGCAATCTGAAGCTGGCCACCGACCAGCTGCAGCAGGCGCTTGCCCACAAGGGACTGAGCGAATACGAACAGGCCCGCATCCGGGCCCGGTTGCAGGAGTTCAAACAGCTCATGGCCGCACGTGAACACAAATAAAACCGGCAAACGGGAATAAATGCCGGGGCAGCCCCGTCCCCGTGCTTACAACTTTTGCAAATTGATGGTGAACCGCTCACAGGCAGGCAATGTTAAAGAGTGCTTATATTCCATGATTGTGTACCCCGGGTCACAGCGGAGAAATTGGTTTTGACTCAAGGGGATCAGGGCACTATATTGACCCACTACAGTTGCACCTGTTTCAAATTGCGGCGTTCATCACCACTTCGCAGCTCATTGCCAGGCAGCTGGCATAACCACCTCGAAAGTGCACTTAAGGAGGAAAAGATGCGCACACACCCCGGCATCCTGAAAACTGCAGGTTCCGCGCTGGCGCTGGCTGGCAGCCTCGCGCTGCTGTCCGTCCCCGGACTGAGCCTCGCAGCTGATACATCAGTTGTAGATCAGGGCAAGGCCATCGCCTTTGATCGCAAAAAAGGCAACTGCCTTGCCTGCCACCAGATCGAAGGCGGCAAACTGGCCGGCAACATCGGACCTCCGCTGGTCGCCATGCAGGCCCGCTACCCGGACAAGGCCAAACTACGCGCACAGATCTGGGATGCTACCAGAGCAAACTCGAACACCATCATGCCGCCGTTTGGTCGTCAGCAGATTCTGAGCGAAAGCGATATTGACAAGATTGTGGAGTTTATCTACACGCTGTAATCCAGCGGTAGAGCGACGAGGAGACAGACTAGTGATCAACATGAAACGCAGAACCTTCCTGAAAGGGTCCGTGGCTGCCGGAGCCGTCAGCGCCGCCGTCGGTGCCGGACTGTTAACACCCCGCATGGTACTGGCCGCATGGCCAACCAATGCATTCCAGGCCAAGTCCGTAGACAGTGCACTGGATGCCCTGTCCGGCTCCCACGCGCTGGAAGGCTCCGACAAGATTTCCATCCGCGCACCGGACATCGCCGAAAACGGCGCAGTGGTACCGGTCTCGGTAACCACCACGATCGACGGCGTGGAGTCCATCAGCATTCTGGCGGAAAAGAACGCTACTCCGTTGACCGCCTCGTTCGTTCTCGGCCCCACCACAGAAGGCTTTGTCTCGACCCGCATCAAAATGGGCAAGACATCCAGCGTGATTGCGGTTGTGAAAGCTGGCGGGAAACTGTACAGCACGGGTAAGGAAGTCAAAGTCACCATCGGCGGCTGCGGCGGCTAACCAGTTCTAGAGGAAACAGGAAAATGGCATCGATCAAGATTCGAGCAAAAGTGAGCGACGGCGTCACCACCGTCAAGGCCCTCGTCAAACACCCGATGGAAACCGGTCAACGCAAGGACAAGAAAACGGGCAAGCTGATTCCCGCCCATTTCATCCAGGAAGTCACCTGCGAACACAACGGCAAGGCGGTCATGACCGCCCTGTGGGGTCCGGCGATCTCCAAGAACCCCTACCTGTCCTTCAAGTTCAAGGGCGCCAGCAAGGGCGACACCCTGAAACTGAGCTGGGTGGACAACAGGGGCGAGAAAGACTCAGTGGAAACCCAGGTCAGCTAGATGCGGCCCGCCTGGCGAACAATCAAAACCGGAGGTGGAGAACCTATGAACAAACTGTTAGTCATTGCCGCGACACTGGGATTGCTGAGCACTGCGAACGTTGCGGTACAGGCCAGCCCCCAGCAGGACCTGAAAGAGTTCCGCGCATATTTCGCCGATCGCTTCCCCGATGTGCCTTTCAAGGATTATATCAACGGGGTATACGCCATCGACCAGGCTTCCCGTGAACAGTGGGAGTCCATCGAGGAATTCCCGCCCTACGAGCTGAACATCGACAAGGGCAAGAAACTGTTCAACACACCGTTCAAGAATGGCAAAACCTATGCCAGCTGCTTTCGTAACGGGGGCATCGGAATCAAGCAGGATTTCCCCTACTACGACAGCGCTACCGGCAAGGTCGTTACGCTGGAAAGCGCGATCAACGATTGCCGTACCAAAAACGGCGAAAAACCGTTGAAATGGAAAAAAGGCGCGATCGCTGACATTTCCGCCTACATGGCCTATACCTCCCGCGGTAACAAGATCCATGTAGTGGTGCCCGCCGAGGAAGGCGCCCAGGCGGCCTACGAGCGTGGCAAGGCGCACTTCTACGCCAAGCGCGGACAGCTGAACATGTCCTGTGCCGACTGCCACCAGTGGAACGCCGGCAACCGGATTCGTGCTGACCTGCTCAGCCCGGCGCTGGGTCATACCAGCCACTTCCCGGTATACCGCTCCAAGTGGGGCGGCCTCGGCACCCTGCACCGTCGTTATGGCGGCTGCAACAAGCAGGTTCGCGCCAAACCTTACAAGGCGCAGAGTGACGAGTACAAAGCACTGGAGTACTTCCATACCTATATGAGCAACGACCTGGTCCTGAACGGCCCGGGCGCCCGCAAATAAGGTCAGGCACTCGCGAAAAGCCCGGTCAATTGACCGGGCTTTTTTGATTCGATGGCAGGAATAATCCACCAGCCAGGCCGTCTCTCCATGCAACTCCGCCATAACCACTGTTACCAGCAAGGACCGTCACATGAATATCAGCCGTCGTGAGTTTCTTCAAATGCTTGCCGTGGCAAGTGCTTCCGGTATTTCCCTGAGCGCCTGTGACAACCAGAGCGCAACCGCACCTGCCGGCGGCATCAAACCCTCCGCGAAGCCCGCCAGCCCGTACGAACTGGCCCCGTTCGGCAACGTATCCGTCATGCACTTTACCGACTGCCATGCACAGCTGACACCCATCTATTTCCGCGAGCCCAGCATCAACCTCGGGGTCGGCTCCATGCGCGGCAAACCGCCTCACCTGGTCGGCGATCATTTTCTCGCCCACTACGGCATCCAGCCCGGCAGTCGGGAGGCGCACGCCTTCACCTACCTGAATTACGTGGAAGCGGCCAAAAAGTTCGGCAAGGTCGGCGGCTTCGCCCACCTGTCCACGCTGGTGAAGAACACCCGTGCCCAGCGCCCCGACGCCCTGCTGCTGGACGGCGGGGATACCTGGCAGGGATCCGGCACCGCCTACTGGACCAACGCCCAGGACATGGTCGACGCCCAGAAACTGCTGGGGGTCGATGTCATGACCGCCCACTGGGAAATGACCTACGGCGCAGACCGGGTCAGCGAGATCATCGAAAAGGATTTTGCGGGGCACATCGATTTTGTCGCCCAGAACGTGGTGGACAACGAATGGAACGAACCGGTCTTCAAACCCTATGTCATTCGCGAGATCAATGGCGTGCCGACGGCCATCATCGGCCAGGCCTTCCCCTACACCCCCATTGCCAACCCCCGCTTCATGGTGCCGGACTGGAGTTTCGGCATCCGCGAGGACCGCATGCAGCAAA
>DRQL01000237.1 GCA_011371465.1 Gammaproteobacteria bacterium
CCTGGTGGTACTTCCTGCCTGGAGAATGCCGAGATCGATATGCGGACGATTGCAGGATATCTCGATGCCGTGATCGATGAAAAGGCCCTGCGGGAAGAGCTGCCCGGTGTGGATGCGGAACACGGCGTCGAGGATTTCACCGGTCGCCTGCTGGATGCGGCCAGCCGCCCGATAGGGCGAATCAAGCGCCTGTTCCGAAAACTGAAAGGCTGAGCCGTCACCATGAGCCTACTCTGGGAACGCACCGCGGGTGCTACGCATTACGAGGTGCGCCAGGCCGGACGCTCCCTGCGGCTGTATACCAACGGGGTGCTGCACAGCCAGTACAATCCCGCCCGGCCGTTGACCGGCAGTGTCTGGGACCTGCTGTTCCTGCCGGTTTTTTTCTATCCGCCCGGTCAGGTGCGCCGGGTGCTGGTGCTCGGTGTCGGTGGTGGTGCTGTCATACAGCAGTTGCGTCGCTTTGTGCGACCCGAGCGTATTGTCGGTGTCGACCTGAATGCCGTGCACCTGTCGGTTGCGCGTCGTTTCTTTGCGGTAAAGGGCCGGGATGTGCAGCTGGTCAGGGCCAATGCGGTAACGTGGGTGAGTCAGTACCGGGGGGCACCGTTTGACCTGATCATCGACGACCTGTTCAGTGATGTGGATGGCGAACCGCAACGTGCGGTGTATGCCGACCGGGCATGGGTTGATTCGCTCCGTGGCTGTTTGTCGGAGCAGGGCATGATTGTTGCCAACTTTGCATCGCGCCCCGAACTGATGATGTCCGCCTACCTGGGTAACGGAGCATCGCGACCGGGCTTTCATTCAGGGTTTTATCTCAGCACCGGGCAGAATTACAACGCAGTGGGTGTGTTCCTGAACAAGCCGGCAACCACCCGGCAACTGCGTGAACGTCTTCGCAAGGTGCCGCAACTCGATCCGCGCCGACGTGCCGCGCGACCAGGGTACCGTATACGCACCCTTAAGCTGGCCGGAGTGCAGCATGACTGACAGGGGAGGCACAACACAGGAACTGCACCGGCAAACCGCGCGGATTCACTGGCCGGAGCTGGAAGCGCATTTTGCCCGCGGTGTGGTGATACGCGTCGCGGCGGATCTCGACCTGGTCGAAGTGGCGGCCTGCTTTGCCGGCGACGACCGGGTTGCCGTGGAAAAATGGCTGGTATCCGGACAGATCGGGCACCTTGCTACCGGGGTTGCCGGGGAATGGAGCCGGACAGACCCCGAACTGTGGGCGGTGGTGGTGGCGCCCTGGGTGCTGGTACAGGAGAGCGCCGTTGAATCGCGTCCTTGAGGCAGTCCTACTTATCCACAAAATCTGTGGATAAGTTTGTGGATGAATCTGTGATTCGGGGCGCTTTCCGTGTTTTTTACCGGGCCGGCTTTAGATCGGCCAATTTTCCGCCAATCCACTAAAATATATAAAATACAAATAGATATGGAAGTTATTTAAATATGACAAAAAGTCATATTGGTTTTGTCCTGTCATTTTCGCACATCGTGTTTTTGCTGTGTATAACCACTTGCTTATATGCAAATACAGGATCTTTCTGCAGGCGGTAAGCGCCATAACGGGAGCGAAGTATTTATACTCTCCGGAACCACGGGAGGAAGGGAGATCGGCGTGTTTCGATGGGTTTTCTGGCTGGTGATCCCGGCCCTGTCCGCTTGCACGGGTTTACAGGTCTCTTCCGATTACGACAGCGGTGCTGATTTTACGGTGCTGCGCGGTTACGACTGGCTGGCGCCAGCGAAAACTGCGCCCGGTGCGCCCGGTATCGCATGCGACCAACTGGAAGCAACCCGGGTGCGGGAGATTGTGGAAGCACAGCTGGCCCGCAAAGGCTACGTGCGGGACAGGCAGCACCCGGATTTCCTGGTCGCCTGCCAACTGGTGGTCGAGGACCGGGTATCGGTGACCCACGTAAACGAGTTGTACGGGTACGGGCCTGAATGGGGTAATCCGTACCGTCGCAATATCCGTCACTACAGTCCGCAGGGCGAGGTGGCGATGGTGAGCGAATACCGGCAGGGCACCCTGTTGCTGGATATACTCAGCGCCGCTGACCGACGGCTGATCTGGCGCGGTACTGCGACCGGGGAGGTGTATCCCGGGCTGAACCGTGAGGCAAGGGAAAGACGATTGCGGGAAGCCGTGGAACAGGTACTGGCCCGGTTTCCACCGCCGAAAGAATAGGAGCAACAGCATGGGTGTTTCCATACGAGGCTTGATGATGGACCGCGGCGGTGTGGTGCAGGAGCGCTTCGCGGTCGTCTACGCGCCGAAAAAGAAGAAGCGCCTGCCGGCCAGTTGCGTCTGCCTGGTGGACAGCGAGCAGGCGGCCCTGGAAGCGTCCAGCCCGGACCGGCACCGGCACGCCGCGCTGGTTGCCGGGCCGTCCACTTCCTCCGAAAGTCAGCAGTTGTACTACCTGGTGCGCTGGCTGAACTAGTCCGCCGTGCCCGGCCCGTCCTGGCCAGGCCGAATAATAGCCTGTAAAAACAGAGGTTTGGGCCTGTGTGCGGCCAGCATTTACAGCCATTCAGTTAAGCGTGTCCACGCCGATAATAAGCATATTGATATCAACCAGTTATCGGCCCAGGCACGGAGGCGCCCGGTTCACGTCATGTTTTCGGATCGATCCAAGTACATTATTGTCGGCGGGTTCAGCGCTGTCATGCTGCTGATGCTGGCGGTCATCCTGATCGGCTATACGCAAATGACGCAGAACATGCGCCTGTCGGAGCGACTGGTAAGCATCCAGGCAAAGAAGAACAGCCATGTGATGCTGATGTACTCCGCCGTGCGCGAGCGCTCGGCCAGCCTGTTGCGCATGGTGGTCAGCGACGATCCGTTTGAACGGGACAACGAGTACCTTCGTTTCAATGAGCTGGCGACGCAGTTTGTCGTCAACCGTGATGCCCTGTACGAGTTGCTCGAAACCCGGCGGGAAAAGGAATTTTTCCAGACCCAGCGGATGTTGACCGAAGCGTCGGCACCGCTCCAGGACCGGGTGGCCGCCTTGCTGATGGAAGATCGTAATGACGCGGCCATCGCATTGCTCCGGGACAAGGCCATGCCGGCGCAGCAGAAAGTGCTGGTCTTCCTGCACGACACGCTGGAGTGGCAGGAGCAGGAAGTAAAACATGCGATCGCACAGGCCTACAGCAGCGATCATGACACGGCCGTCGTCATGGGTTTTCTGGTGGTTGTTTCTGCGCTGATCGGTCTGGTCATCATTCGCTTCGTGGTGCGTAAGACCGCACTGGCCGAGCAGGCGCTGATTGCCAAGGTTACGTTCGAGTCCATTGGCGATGCGGTGATTACCACCAACGTATCCGGCAGGATTGGTTACCTGAACCGGCGGGCGCAACAACTCACCGGCTGGGACGAAGCAGCCGTGCTGGGTCGTCCGCTGGACGAGGTGCTCCTGCTCGAAGCGGACGAGAGTCCTTCCGGGGTGGAAGACCGCTACCGGATGCGCACGGAATCCGGTGCGGAGCTCTGCGTGGATATGTCCAGGGCGCCTATACGTAACGATACCGGCCAGGAGCTTGGTACGGTGGTAATCCTGCGCGACATTACCCAGCGCAAGGAAGTCGAGGAGACCCTGCGCCGGAACGAAGAGCGTTTCGCGCTGATTACACGCGGCACCAACGACGGGATCTGGGACTACAACCTGGAAACCGGCGAGATCTATTTCTCGGAGCGCTGGAAGACCATGCTGGGTTATGACGGTCACGAGTTCGGCAACACGTTCCACGCCTGGCAATGCCTGATCCACGAGAATGACCTGGGTACAATCCTGCACGCCTGGACCGAGTGCATGGCCGGCGCGACCCAGTCCTTTTCAGTCGAGTACCGCATGATCACCAAGGAAGGAGAGTGGAAGTGGGTGGAATGCCGTGGCCTGGTACTGTTGTCCGAACAGGGGGCACCCATCCGTCTGGCCGGTTCCCACACCGATATTTCACAGCGCAAGGCTTCCGAGGAGAAGCTGTTGTGGAGTTCCACGCACGACGGTCTGACCGGGCTGGTCAACCGTCATGCGTTCGAGCAGCGCCTGGATACGGAACTGCAGCAGGCGCGCCGCGCGGATGTGGAACACGCCTTGCTATATGTCGACCTCGATCAGTTCAAGGTGATCAACGATACCTGCGGTCACGTGGCCGGTGACCAGTTGCTGCGCCAGTTGTCGGCCCTGCTGGAGAGGAAGGTGCGGGGCTCGGATATGCTGGCCCGGCTGGGCGGGGACGAGTTTGCGGTGTTCCTGAAGGATTGCCCGGTTGCCAAGGCTGTCAGCCATGCCAACCTGATCCGGGAGGTGATTGAAGAGTACTGTTTCGTGTGGGAGAAACAGACCTTCAGGGTGGGCGCCAGTATCGGTGTGGTGGCGATCAACCGTGCCAACGCATCCCGGAGCGAAGTGCTTTCGGCGGCGGACATGGCCTGTTACACGGCCAAGGAGCTGGGACGTAACCGGATTCACCTGTACCAGGAAAGCGATGACCAGATGGCGCTCCGGCATCGCGAGATGCACTGGGTGGCGCGTATCACCCGCGCGCTGCAGGACGAACGCTTTGTGCTGTATCGCCAGCCGATTGCACCGGTGGGCGGCCCGGGCAGTGCACCTTCGATGCAGGAAATCCTGGTGAGGATGCTGGATGAGAAGGGCGGGGTAGTGGCGCCCAACCTGTTTATCCCCGCAGCGGAACGCTATAATCTCATGCAGGCCATCGACCGCTGGGTGATCCGTAACCTGTTTGTGAAACTCGCCGAAGACTGCCGTAACGGTTGCCTGGAAGCCGGGCTGGTCACTACCGTCAACCTGTCGGGTTGCAGTATCAACGAAGAAGGGTTTCTCGATTTTATCAAGGAGCAGTTTGCGCGCTTTGCCATCGACCCGGGGTGGATCTGCTTCGAGGTGACGGAAACCGTGGCGGTTGCCAACCTGGCGCAGGCGGCGGTTTTTATCGAGGAACTCAAGGCGCTGGGCTGCCTGTTTGCACTGGATGATTTCGGCAGCGGCCTGTCATCGTTCGGTTATCTCAAGAACCTGCCGGTGGATTACCTGAAGATCGATGGCCAGTTTGTCAGGGACATGGTGGATGACCCCATCGATGCAGCAATGGTAAGCTCCATTAACCAGATCGGGCAGGTAATGGGTATGAAAACAATTGCAGAGTTTGTGGAAAACGAGGCCATCCTGGCACGGTTGCGCGAGCTGGGTGTCGATTATGCCCAGGGCTACGGGATTGCGGGACCGGGTCCCCTGGACGAAGCGCAGCCGGAGCCGCTGAAATCGATCAGCTAGGGGTTGCCTGGCTGCGGCTGGGATTTCGTCCGTTCTTCCTGGCGGCCGGTGCATTCGCGGTCGTTGCCATGCTGGCCTGGTTCGCGGCATACCAGCTGGAGATCGCTTTCCCCTTTGCCGGCCTGCCGGCTGCCACCTGGCACGCACACGAAATGATCTACGGCTACAGCATGGCGGTAGTGGCCGGCTTCCTGTTGACCGCGGTGGGGAACTGGACCGGGCGCCCGACCCTGAGCGGTCGACCCCTGTTGCTGCTGTTCCTGTTCTGGCTACTGGCGCGCGTGACGCTGTTGTTCGGCGGCGAAGCCGGGCGGGTGCCGGCAGCCGGGTTCGACCTGCTGTTTCTCGCCGGGTTCATGCTCGCGGTCACCGTCCCCATTGTGCGCGCCAGGCGCTGGCAGGACCTGGCCATCGTGATCAAGCTGCTGTTGATGCTGGTCAGCAACCTGGTGTTTTTTCTTGGTGCGGCAAACCAGCTGGACAACGGAGTGTACCTGGGGCTGTACTCGGGACTGTACCTGGTGCTGGCGCTGATTTTCATGCTCAGCCGACGCGTACTGCCGTTTTTTATCGAGCGTGGTGTCGGTTACCCGGTCGAGTTGCGTAACCGCCGCTGGCTGGATATCGGCAGCCTGGTGCTGTTTGCCGCGTTCTGGATTGCCGACCTGGCCTGGCCGGACCATCCGGTGGTTGCCGTGCTGGCCGGCGGCCTGTTTGTGCTGCACCTGTGGCGCTGGCTGGGCTGGTATACCCCGGGTATCTGGAAGAAACCACTGCTGTGGAGCCTGTACCTGGCCTACGCGGCCATCATTGCCGGCTTTGCGCTGAAAGCAGCCGTCGTTGCCGCTGGCATCTCTCCCCACCTGGCGTTGCACGCCTTCGCCGTGGGTGGTATCGGCATGATGACGCTGGGCATGATGACGCGCGTGGCACTGGGGCATACCGGAAGGAACGTATTCGAGCCACCGGCGGCACTGGCGTGGATTTTTGCCTTGCTGGGTACTGCAGCGCTGGTGCGTGTGCTGCTGCCCATGCTGGATACAGCGCACTACAGTCTGTGGATCGGCCTGTCGCAGTGCCTGTGGATAGCCGCCTTCCTGGCGTATTTCCTGCTGTACTTCCCGGTGCTGACGCGGCCGCGGGTGGACGGCCAGCCCGGCTAGGCCTTGTGCTTTGCCATTTCCTCCAGGGAGCGCTGGTTATTGCAGAAATCAATATCCTGCACGCTGACGTGTCCGTTGGCCAGCTGTTCGTCACAGGTATCC
>DRQL01000238.1 GCA_011371465.1 Gammaproteobacteria bacterium
AAGCCAAGCCCGCCAGTGAGACGGCTGCAGATGATGAGCCGTCCCAGGTGACAGAAGGTTGACGATCTGATCGACCGGCGATCCGGGGCAGGGCGTAAAGCCCGGATTGGCCGAATTTCTGCTTGACAGGGTCGGGTGGAATACCTAAAATGCGCCTCCTTCGACAGGCCGGGTCCGCCCGGCCTGTCGTTTATTTTCAGGACTTTACGAAATTATTCAGCACCCCGTGTGATTGAGGGTGGAGTACACATTAATGGCCACGATTAACCAGCTGGTGCGCAAACCACGCACCCGTAAACAGGTGAAAAGCAACGTCCCGGCACTGGAGGCTTGCCCCCAGAAGCGCGGCGTTTGTACACGCGTTTATACCACGACCCCGAAGAAGCCGAACTCGGCACTGCGAAAGGTCGCCCGTGTGCGCCTGACCAACGGTTTTGAAGTCACGACCTATATTGGTGGTGAAGGGCATAACCTGCAGGAGCACTCGGTGGTCCTGATTCGTGGCGGTCGTGTCAAGGATTTGCCCGGTGTGCGTTACCACACCGTGCGCGGCAGCCTGGATACCCAGGGCGTTGAAAGCCGGCGCCAGGGGCGTTCCAAGTACGGTGCCAAGCGACCGAAGTCGTAAGGTCTATCGAAATTAACAGGATTTAGAGACGTAAACCATGTCGAGAAGAAGAGCGGCTGAGCGACGGGAGATTCTCCCCGATCCAAAGTTTGGCAACCTGATGTTGGCCAGATTTATCAATATGGTCATGAAGTCGGGCAAGAAATCTGTTGCCGAGCGCATTATCTATGGTGCGCTGGACCAGATTCAGTCACGCGGTGATGGTGACCCGATCGAACTGCTCGACAAGGCGCTGGACAATATCCGTCCGTCAGTCGAGGTAAAGTCGCGCCGTGTTGGTGGTGCGACCTACCAGGTGCCGGTTGAAGTGCGCCCTGCACGTCGTACCACGCTGGCCATGCGCTGGGTGATCGATGCTGCACGCAAGCGTGGTGAAAAATCCATGGCGCTGCGTCTGGCGGGTGAGTTGATGGATGCCTCGGAAAGCCGTGGTTCCGCTGTCAAGAAAAAGGAAGACACGCACCGCATGGCCGAGGCGAACAAGGCTTTTGCACACTATCGCTGGTAACGGCGAAACAAAACAGGATTGACGGCAGTGGCGCGCAAGACTCCAATCAGTCGTTATCGCAACATCGGCATCATGGCACACATCGATGCCGGCAAGACGACAACGACGGAGCGCGTGCTCTACTACACGGGCATCTCGCACAAGATTGGTGAGGTGCACGATGGCGCTGCCACCATGGACTGGATGGAGCAGGAGCAGGAGCGTGGAATTACTATCACGTCTGCTGCAACGACCTGCTTCTGGCAGGGCATGGATCAGCAGTTTGAGCAGCACCGTATCAATATTATTGATACGCCCGGACACGTAGACTTCACCATTGAGGTCGAACGTTCCCTGAGGGTGCTGGACGGTGCAGTGGCGGTATTCTGCGCGGTCGGGGGTGTTGAGCCACAGTCCGAAACGGTCTGGCGGCAGGCCAACCGTTACGGCGTGCCGCGCATGGCGTTCGTCAACAAGATGGACCGCGCGGGCGCCGATTTTCTGCGCGTGGTCGAGCAGATCCGCGAGCGCCTGGGGGCCAACCCGGTGCCGCTGCAGATCGCCATCGGCGCAGAAGAAAATTTTGAAGGCGTGGTCGACCTGATCCGCATGAAGGCCATCTACTGGAATGAGGCCGACATGGGGGTGACCTACGAGGCGCGGGACATACCCGATGACCTCAGACCGCTTTGCGACGAATGGCGCGAGCACATGGTTGAAGCGGCGGCCGAGGCCAATGAAGAACTGATGGAGAAGTACCTGGAATCCGGGGTTCTCGACGAAGACGAGATCCGCGCAGGTATTCGCCAGCGCACGCTGGCCAACGAGATCGTCCCGGCGCTGTGCGGGTCGGCCTTCAAGAACAAGGGCGTTCAGGCCATGCTGGATGCCATCATCGAGTACATGCCGTCGCCGGTCGACGTGCCGCCGATCACCGGCCACCTCGATGACAAGGACGAGACTGAAGCAGTGCGTGAAGCTTCGGATGATGCACCGTTTGCGGCGCTCGCCTTCAAGATTGCAACGGATCCCTTTGTCGGGACCCTGACGTTTTTCCGGGTGTATTCCGGTGTACTGAAGTCCGGTGACACCATTTACAACCCGGTTAAACACAAGAAAGAACGTGTGGGCCGTATCGTGCAGATGCACTCCAATTCTCGTGAAGAGATCAAGGAGGTGTTTGCCGGCGACATCGCCGCGGCGGTGGGCCTCAAGGATGTCACGACAGGCGATACCCTGTGTGATATCAACAACGTGATTACGCTGGAGCGTATGGATTTCCCGGAGCCGGTTATCTCGGTTGCGGTGGAACCGCGCACCAAGGCAGACCAGGAAAAGATGGGTATCGCGCTGAGCAAGCTCGCGCAGGAAGACCCTTCTTTCCGGGTACGCACAGACGAAGAGTCCGGCCAGACGATTATTTCCGGCATGGGCGAGCTGCACCTCGACATCATTGTCGACCGCATGAAGCGCGAGTTTGGTGTTGAAGCTAACGTCGGTGCACCGCAGGTTGCCTACCGCGAGACCATCCGCAAGGTGGTCGAGAAGGCGGAAGGCAAGTTTGTGCGCCAGTCCGGTGGCCGAGGCCAGTATGGCCATGTTGTGCTCAGGCTGGAGCCGCAGCCAGCGGGTGAAGGCTACGAGTTTGTCGACAAGATTGTCGGCGGTGTGGTCCCGAAGGAGTACATCGGCGCGGTCGACAAGGGCATACAGG
>DRQL01000239.1 GCA_011371465.1 Gammaproteobacteria bacterium
ATTGGCCACACGATACGACCAAGGAAACACTGGTCGGCTATTCGGCTTTCCGTTAGCGGGTCATAGGCGAAACCCTGTAACAGCCTGGACAACGAGGGCATCGATCGGGCCACCCCTCCCCACATACCTGCCAGCATGGTCGCCGTATGGGAACCATGATCCCGCATTACGTGGAACAGCCGTTGCGACACCAGCCACTCATCCACTGCGCATTTTTCACGCACGTTCAATAACGAATCGCAATCCCGAACCAGGTAGCGAACAACAGCAGGATCATCCGCAACCAGAAAACGCCAGAAGAGACCGTCCGCGGGGCGGGGCGGTCGCCGCATCATCACCAGCTGTGCGCCCGTTTCCGCCAAGGCGCCACGCGTATGCTCAGGAACCCGGTCATCACAGTAAAAACGGCATGTCCAGCCTGGATACAGCCCTGCAGCAACCACCGCATTCCTCAGGGCCCCATCGTGGTATTGCCTTGCCTGTCCAAACAGTGAAAAGGAAATGATATTTTCTGCCGGGTTGTCCGGACGAAACGGCGGAACACTCTCTTTTTCCAGTTCAAAACCGGGAGACGCAGAACACGCCTGATTGTCCTTGATTGCGAGTGATCTTTCACCGTATTGCCTGGCCTTCCTCCTGTCTCCTTTTTTCCACCAGGCATCCGCCAGGCCATCCAGCAGGTGGGTATTGTTTTCCTCCCTGTTCGCCACCGATTCGAGCTGCGCGATTCCTTCCTCTATCCGGTTACACCGTACCAGGCTGAGACCAAGGTTCAGCGAGACATCGTGAAAGCCGGAATCCAGACCTTGTACCCTTGAAAACGCGGCTGCCGCGTTTTCAAATTCCCGTGCAGCGAAATATTGCAGTCCAAGTCGGTGGTAATCATCGGCCTGAATCACGCCCTCGCGCCCGGCCCGTCCGATCACGGCAAGCTGCAGGTTGATGGCATCCGCCAGGCAACCGGCCGCATGCAACTGCGCTGACTGGAGTCGCATAGTAGTGACTGAAAGTTCAGGAAGGTTGGCAGCCATATCGCGAGATATGGTATGAGGAAGAATACTGCTGGAACAGCTGCCTGTTCAGGCAAACTGCACTCTTTTTACAGCAAGCGTGAACATGATCCATGCTGGCGCAGATGGCCACCGCGGCCACCAGCCGGACTACGCGCTCGCCGTCACCGGTGGCGCATGCCTTGTTCCTTCCATGGAGTGCGTGGCCCCCGAACAGAGGCCGGATAAACGGACCCGGCGAGAACCGCCGGAAGCGGGTTTACTTCCTTTCGAGGCAGTTATCACCCGATGAATGGCACACCCGTACGACGGCTGCGACGGCAACGACGGCCAGGATGGCGCCAGCGATAGTCAGTGCATCGATAACCATGTCGATCTCCTATATTAGAAAACAATTATATTGTAACTTTAGGCGAGATCGCGTGCAAAAAGTTCCTGTAAAAGTCCCGGGGAGCAGGAGAACCATTTAATACTATTTGTTATTCAAATGGTTATGGTGAAGCAGGTGCCGGGTTATTTATTTTCCCTGT
Organism: Gammaproteobacteria bacterium; assembly: GCA_011371465.1. Taxonomy (GTDB): domain Bacteria; phylum Pseudomonadota; class Gammaproteobacteria; order DSM-19610; family DSM-19610; genus Thiogranum. The sequence goes on from DRQL01000239.1 coordinate 1,541, forward strand.
TTCCGGCACTGGCGGTCAAAACTGCGCGCGTATTGTCCACCCACAGCGCTGGTACAGCAATTAACTAAATTTTTTCAATAGGTTGGAAACGGTTCTGCGCCGGCAGGCCGAATAAACCAGGATTTCACCGAAAATCGTCCCGGACGGAACGCGAAGCACGTAATCAGTACCTGATAATAAAAAAATACTCGTTCAGCAGGTACAGGCCGGTGATGATCAGGGTAATACCGGCGACTACTTCCAGTGTTTTCTGGTAGCGCGAAAACATCCGTAGCGATTCCAGCCAGCCCATGCTCCACGCGCCCAGGATCACGGGTATGCTGCGCCCCGCGGCAAAAGCCAGCAGCAGTGCAAAACCGAAGGGCACAGAACCGATCGCGGCGCTGGCGGTCAGGGTCACCAGCAACGCCGGCGTACAGAATGGACAGATCGCCACCGAAAAAGGAATGCCGAGCAGGAAGGCGCCCCACAGCCCGGTTACCCGCCGGGCCCGCATGGACAGCCAGGGCAGCCGCAGCCTGAGCCAGCCGGCCCACACCAGGCCGAGCACAATCAGCAACGGGCCCAGCAGCAAACCCCACTCCCTGCCCATCAGTCCCTGCACCCAGTCGCCGCCCAGGGCCGCGACCACACCAAGCAGCACGTGTGTCACCAACATACCGGCCACAAACGCGCCCCCCAGCAACAGCGCCTGGCGTTCTTCGTGCGCCCGGGTGACATAGGCCAGCACGACCGGGATCGAGGCAAAAGACACCGGGTTGAAACTGAAGATGAAACCGGCGGCAAAGGCCAGGCCGATTCCGGTCAGGCTGGCCTGCTGCAGGCTGTCTTTCAGCAGGTCGGCGTTTACCTCCATGGCCGGCAGCAACAGGTAGAGCGCAGCGCCCAGCAACAGGATGGCCGTCAGGTACGGGCTGCCCGTCGCGGCCCGGTTCAGAAAATCACGCCCATCCGCATGTACGCCTTTTAGCGACGTCACCACCATCGGCGCCGTAAACAGGGTGGCAAACAACACACCGGCCAGTGCCGCCAGCGGCGCAGAATCCAGCGTCACCGCCAGGCCGGTAACGACCATAAACAGGGGGATGGTGCAGGCCGGCAGGGTAAGGCCGAGTTGCACGGCAAACGGCAGGGAACGCCCCCCCGGCAGCAGGCGGAAAAATTCCAGGTGCGGAACCGGCAGGTAGGCAAAACGGGACACAATATAGAGCAACGCCATGACCGACAGGATGATGCCCGGCAGCCAGGGCCCCCATTCAGGCTGCGGCAGCAGCAGCGTAGCACCGACCAGCAGGACGACGGACAGGCTGCTGCGCGCCAGCCAGACCGCGAACAGCCCCTGGCAACAGCGGGCGCGCGACAGGGTGTGCGATCGCGCTGCAAACAGGGTATGGGTCGCAATCGTACAGGGTTCGAAGAATGCCAGACCACCCAGCAGGACGGCGGCGAGGATCAGCGTAGTGATCATGCCTGTTTTTCCTCCAGCCGGTCCTGCAGGGCCTGGCGCAGTTTCTTTTCGGACGGCAGGGCAGTAAACACCAGTCGTCCGTCAATGGCGATGGCCGGCGTTGCCAGCACACCGAGTTCAACGGCATAGTCCAGTTCATCGAGTATGTTGACTTCCCGCCAGCGGATATCGGCTTCCGTCCACGCGTCGGCGATGTCCTTTAATACTTCCCGGGCGCGACCGCATTTGCCGCAACCGGGTGCCGTAAACACTTCAACCTGTATGTCCGTCATGGCGCAGTTCCTCAAAAATGAAAGCGCGTGCTCAGAATAAACCGTGTGTCTTTGGGTCCGTTGAGGTCCTGTACCGCGGCGCCTTCCAGCACCCAGCGCTTGTGTATGGACTGCAGTCCCAGCGTCGCCTGGTGCACCATGTCGTCACCACGCTCCCAGCGGCCACCCAGTTCGAGATCAAGATCCCATTCACCGGCAATGCCCCAGTCTGGATACTCGGCCGGGCTGAGGCGATACTGCCAGGCGATGTCATAACGCGCCCGGTCTTTGGCGTCCTCCAGTCCTTCGACCCACAATCCGTCCAGGTCCCATTCATAGCGATGCCGGAAAAAGGTGGCCACGGCACCGGCCTGCAGCGCGGGATCGCGATCACGATCGGTCGGCACAATCACTCCACCCAGCAAACCCAGGCGGCTGGTACCCTGCATCGTATCGGACTGCCAGGCGGTATACCGGTACAGGGTATTCAGGTCACCCAGCCGGCGACCTTCGCCAGCGGAAAAAAACCGGTAGGGCAAACCCAGGAACAGCGTCTGTCGCGCGCTTACGCCATAGGCCAGGTTGGTGGTCAGCGCGTTGCGGCTTTTATCCTGGTTGCGCTCACCGAACAGGCGTAACACGGTGCCGCCCTCTTCCAGCGGCAGCGCGACAAACGAGCGGATACCCATGGCGCGAACCTCGACCGTGGCAGACAGCAGGAGCCATACCCCGACAATGATTGATCTTCTGCTCAAGGGGCAACCTGGTCAGATTCAACCGTTACCTTCCCGGGCGTAAACCCGGCGTCGGTTATCGCCTCGCGTATGGCATTGAGATCCGCCTGCTGGCCGGGCTCCATCCGGATCAATGCCTTTTTGTTTTTCAGGCTCACCTCGGCCGACGCCACGCCCGGAAGCCCGTTGAGCTTTTTCTCGGTCCCGTACACACAGAACGGACAGGTCATTCCCGTCACTTCGATTTCGACGCGCTGCGGCGTTTCAGCCCGGGCCAGTGAAACGAACAGCAACAGACCGACAAACAATGCAATTACCTGCTTCATGGAAGACACCTCCTGTTGAACATAAAAGCCGACCTAGTTTTCAAGCCAGATACGCAGCGGCAACGCCAGGTAGGCCACCGAAAAGCCGATCAACCAGAGGAAGACCGACAACCAGTACAAACGTCTGTTCCAGACCAGTGAACGCGCACACAGTGCACCCAGCGCTGGATCTACCGGACAACGGCGACCGGCCCGGTACAGCAGCCAGCCGGATAACAGCAACAGTGCACCGGACAGTACAAACACCCACACCTTATGCTCGCTGAGCGTAATCAGTAGCGGAAAACTGCTGGTAAACGCCGCGACCGTAGCGCCCAGCCCCAGTGTCACCAGGGTGGCCGGCAGTGCGCAGCAGATCAGCGTGCCGCCTGAAGCAAACAGCGTCAGCCAGGCAAGACCACCCGTGTGGTTCAATACTAGATCGTCATTCATATATAGGTACCTTTTCCCTCGCCCTGTGCCTGCCGGGTATGACAACCTGGAGTTAACTCCAGGTTCCCCGCTGCGTGGATTCATTCAGCCAGTGTGTAGATCCTACAACCTGGAGTTGACTCCAGGTCAAGCGCGGATTCGTCCTGCCGGGAAAAAACACTCGAATCACTTGACTCCGTACCATGGTACGGTGTTTAGACTACCCTTGAAGTAACGTTTTTGTACTACAGGGTTACACGAAATTCAGGGGGATCACCGCGTATGAGCCATCCAGACAACAGCGCACTCACTGAATAACAGCGTAGTGAAAGGAATACACGCATGAATCATTTCGTGACCCTGCTCACGCGCATTGGCGACAAATCCGGGGCCCTGGGCGCCGTGGTTTCCACCATGGGCTGCGCCATGTGTTTTCCGGCGCTGGCCAGCATCGGCGCCGCACTCGGACTCGGGTTCCTGACCCGGTGGGAAGGCCTGTTTGTCAACACGCTGCTGCCGGCCTTTGCCTGGATCGCCCTCGCGGCCAATGCCCTGGGCTGGTTGAGCCACCACCAGTGGCAACGCAGCCTGGCGGGCATCACCGGTCCCGTCATTGTACTGCTCAGCCTCTACCCCTGGTTCCCGTACGGCTGGAGCACCTGGACCCTGTACGGCGGACTGGTACTGATGCTGGTTGTCGCCGCCTGGGACCTGATTTCACCGGCGCATAAACGCTGCACACCGGAAAGCTGCGCAGCTTCCCCGACTGACGCGGATGCGAATCCCACCTGACCAGAACGCTGACCCTATGCATACCCTCACGCTGCAGATTACCGGAATGACCTGCGACCACTGCGCGCAGAGCGCACAGGATGCCCTCAATGCACTGCAGGGCGTACACGCTTCCGTTTCTTTTGATGAGGGTAAGGCCCGTATTGAAAGCGATGGTTCCATCGACAAGGCTCAGTTGCTCGAAGCCGTTGCGTCCCGGGGCTACCGCGCCAGCCTGCTGGATGATGAACAGGATGCACTGACCGACAGAAACAATGCCGACTTGCAGGTAGCCATTGTCGGCACCGGTTCGGGCGCCTTCGCAGCGGCCATCAAGGCCGCGGAACGCGGTGCGCGGGTGACCCTTATCGAAGGCGGTGAACTCATCGGCGGTACCTGTGTCAACGTTGGCTGCGTACCTTCCAAGATCATGATTCGCGGTGCGCAGATTGCGCACCTGCAGGGACACCACCGGTTTGTCGGCATCCCGCTGACCACACCGGCCATCGACCGGCGTGCGATGGTGAAACAGCAGCAACAGATGGTAGAGCAACTGCGTCATGCCAGGTATGAAAGCATCCTGGAATCCAACCCCGCTATCCGTTTACTCAGGGGCATGGCGCGCTTCCGCAATGCCACTACCCTGGTCGTCACCGCCGCAGACGGCAGTGAACAGGACGTGACCGCCGACCGCTTTCTGCTGGCGGTCGGTGCCCGACCGGCTATTCCCGCCATCGAGGGCCTGGCCGACACCCCCTACTGGACCTCAACGGAGGCCCTGGTAGCCGAAACCATCCCGGCACACCTGGTGATACTGGGTGGTTCGGTGGTAGCGCTGGAACTGGCACAGGCGTTCCACCGCCTGGGTTCGGACGTCACGATCATGGCGCGCAGCACCCTGCTGTCCAGGGAAGACCCCGACCTTGGTGCCGGCCTGCAAACCGTGCTCGAGGGCGAAGGCATCAACGTGCGACTGCACACTGTGCCCGCGACCATCCGGCATGACGGCAACCGTTTTACGATCCGTACCGGGGACGTCCAGACAGAGTGTGACCGGTTGCTGGTGGCCACCGGGCGCCGCTCCAATGCGGACACACTGGCGCTCGAAAATGCCGGCGTCGCAACCGATGAAAGCGGCAACATCATCGTGGACGACCACATGCGCACCAGTGTGGAAACCATCTATGCAGCGGGCGATTGTACCAGTCAGCCACAGTACGTCTACGTGGCCGCAGCTGCCGGCACCCGCGCTGCGCGCAATATGACCGGTGACGATGTGGCCATCGACCTGTCCGCCATGCCTGCGGTGGTATTTACCGATCCGCAGGTGGCAACCGTCGGCCTGAGTGAACAGCAGGCCGGCGCACAGGGACTGGCCGTAGAGAGCCGCACACTGGATCTCGAAAACGTACCCCGCGCCCTGGCGAACATGGACCAGCGTGGCTTTATCAAGCTGGTGGCCGAACAGGAATCCGGACGCATCGTTGGCTGCCAGGTATTGGCACACGAGGGCGGCGAAATCATCCAGACCGCCGCGCTGGCAATCCGCAACCGGATGAGCATCCAGGATCTGGCTGACCAGCTGTTCCCCTATTTGACGATGGTCGAAGGACTGAAACTCTGTGCCCAGACCTTCAGCAAGGATGTCAAACAGCTGTCCTGTTGCGCAGGCTAGCGCTTACCCGGCGGACACTGTCAGAAAGACAGCAGCCCGCCACCAGGCCGGTAGCGGGCTGCCCGTTTACCTTCCGTTACCTCTACTCCACTACCATCCAGTTCACCATCATGGCGTGATCCTCGTGCTCCAGGATATGACAGTGCATCATGTAAGAAGTAGACACATCGGCGGGATCACTCACGTAGTCGTCGAAGCGACCGATCACCCGCACCGTACCTCCCGGCGGTAACTGGAACGTATCCTTCCACCCGGCCCACTGCGGTGGCGGTGGCGCACCGTTGATATCCAGGATCTGGTATTCCAGGTCGTGCAGGTGGATCGGGTGGAACATACCGGTCCGGTTGACCAGCTCCCAGATCTCCGTATCACCCAGCTTGACCATGGCCCCGACATACTCCGGGTCGTATGGCCGCCGGTTAATGGTCCAGGGTGTATTCCCCCGTCCCGCACGCTCGAAGGTCCAGCGCCGCGTGGTCACCGCATCTGCCGGGTTCAGGCGTTCCATGGGCCTCAAGCGATCCGGAACGACGCTGTCATCGATGGTTTCTGTGGCAACGTCAAAGCGGATGATGTCGAAGGTATTGCCGCCTCCGCCTCCGCCGCCCATGCCGCCACCGGTATTGTTCATGGTGACCGACTGTCCGACCGGTACATTGGCGAAATCGATGATGAAATCCACCCGTTCTGCAGGTGCCACGCTCAATGAGTTGAGCTGCACCGGGGCTTCCAGCAGGCCGCCGTCCGAACCGATAACAATAAACGATGCACCGTTGCTCAGCGTGAAATTGTAAAAACGTGCATTGGAACCGTTCAGCAGACGAAAACGGTACTTGCGGTTACCGACCTCGAAACGGGGATAGGGTGTGCCATTCACCAGGATGGTGTCGCCAAACTCCCCCATGCCCTGGAAGCGGTCGTTATAGATCAGTGAACCATCTGCC